>JAIEEW010000001.1 GCA_029067255.1 Clostridia bacterium
TCATAAGAGTATACTTTAACTATAATTATTATATATGACGCGCATTAAAAAATAAAGCGTTTAGGAGAAAGTGAAATGAGCAAAATAATCGACAGCATTATTGAAAAAGCCAAGAGATTGCAAAAGACGATAGTTTTGGCGGAAGGCGAAGAACCGCGTACGGTCGAAGCCGCTCAAACGATAGTGAGAAATAAAATTGCGAAAGTCGTGCTTTTGGGCGACGAAGAAAAGTTGAAGGCGATGTATCCGTACGCCGACTTCGAAGGCATAAAGATAGTCAATCCTTTGACTGCGGATATAGACGATTACGCGAATACGCTTTACGAACTCAGAAAAGCCAAAGGCATGACGGAAGAAGACTCTCGCAAAGAAATCAGGAAGTATCTCAACTACGGCGCTATGATGATTAAGAAAGGCGACGCCGACGGTATGGTAGCGGGCGCGATAAATTCAACGGGCAACGTTTTGAGAGCGGGACTTACCATAGTCAAGACAAAACCCGGTATCAAGACGGTTTCGAGTTGTTTCCTTATGGCGTGCGACAATACCGCGTACGACGCGCAAGACATTATGGTATTCGGCGATTGCGCGGTCAATATCAATCCGACGGCGGAACAACTTGCGGACATTGCGATTTCTTCGACGGCTACCGCAGTCAATCTCGCGGGAATAAGCGAGCCAAAGGTCGCTATGCTTTCTTTCTCGACAAAGGGCAGCGCGAAGCATGAATTTGTAGACAAAGTCGTAGAAGCGACAAGACTTGTCAGAGAAAAAGCGCCGGAAATCGACGTTGACGGCGAGTTGCAGGTAGACGCTGCGATAATTCCTTCGGTCGGCAGACTCAAGGCGCCGGGAAGCGAAGTTGCGGGAAAAGCAAACGTTCTTATTTTCCCAGATCTTCAATCGGGTAATATCGGTTACAAACTTACTCAGAGATTCAGCGGAGCGATCGCTATCGGACCTATCTGTCAGGGATTCGCGAAGCCTATCAACGACCTTTCCAGAGGTTGCACGAGCGACGATATTGTAGCGGTAGTCGCTATTACGGCGGTGCAAGCAAGCCAAAACTAAGTTTTTAATCAAGGAGATAATTATGAAAATATTAGTTGTAAACGCAGGAAGTTCTTCTCTTAAATATCAACTTATAGAGATGGACAACGAAGAAGTAATATGTAAAGGTACCGTAGAGTGCATAGGTATCGAAGGTTCTAAGATCACGCACAAAGTCAACGGCAAGGAGTATGAGATAGATCAACCGCTTGCCAATCATACAGACGCGTTCAATCTCGTAATGCAATGTCTTACAAACGCCGATTACGGCAGCGTGTCTTCTCCCAAAGAGATAAGCGCGATCGGACACAGAGTAGTTCATTCTGGCGAAGAGTTCGACCGTTCGACGTACGTTGATAAAGACGCGTTGAAGAAGTTGGAAAGCGTGGCTCATCTCGCGCCTTTGCACAACCCTGCAAGCCTTGATTGTCTTAAATCGTGTATGTCGCTTGTCGACTGTCCCAACGTAGTCGTTTTCGACACCGCATTCCATAGCACTATGCCGGATATGGCAAAGTTGTACGGAATTCCTTATGAAGACTATAAGGCTTCCAAAATCAGAAAATACGGTTTTCACGGCACGTCGCATAAATTCGTATCTCAAGAAGCGATCAAGTATCTTTCCGCAAACGGTTTCGCAAGCGACAAAATAGTTACTTGCCATCTCGGCAACGGTTCTTCTATAACTGCGGTCAAGGGCGGAAAGTGCGTAGACACTTCTATGGGTATGACCCCGCTTGAAGGTCTTATCATGGGTACAAGAAGCGGTAATATAGATCCGGCTGCTGTCGAAATGCTCGCAAAATTCAAGAATATGACTTTGGAAGAGATCACTATCTATCTCAACAAGAAAAGCGGATTTTTGGGAGTGAGCGGAGTAAGTTCGGACTTTAGAAAACTTTGCGAAGCAATCAATGCGGGTAATGAAAGAGCAAAACTCGCTTACGACATGTTCAACTATCAAATCCGCAAGTTCATAGGTAGTTATACCGTCGCAATGGGCGGACTTGACTGTATCGTATTTACTGGCGGTATAGGCGAAAACGGTTCGTTGATAAGAAAAACGGTTACGGAAAATCTTGAATTTTTGGGCGTAAAGGTAGACGCGAAGACCAACGAAAACGCTCCTAGGGGAACGCTTGTCGATATAAGCGCGAAAGATTCAAAGGTCAGAGTACTTGTT
>JAIEEW010000010.1 GCA_029067255.1 Clostridia bacterium
TAATGCAAATATATCTATATCAAATTTTAATCCATCATCGATAATTTGATCTAACAATGTCGCTTTAGTCGTATCAAATTCATCAATAAAAGTAATGCTATTTTTCATTAACAATTCATTATTATATATGTAAAATGACATTCGAGAAAAAGTATCAATTGGACTGAAGAATTTCTTTGTACTTGATAATACTACCTTAATATCATCATTTCTCAATTTGCATGCAGGATAAAGTTCGGCAAGCCATTTATTGTTCTTGATAAACTTATCTTTTTCATACACTGTTTTATTATGAAAAAAAGTTTTCTTAATAAATTGTCTAAATTTAACTTCGGTATCTTTTTCAATCTTTTGTTCATAAGATTGAATCAGCCGTTTATTTTGCTCATACTCTTGACCGAAATTTTTAGTTCTTCTGAGTTTCTCATTATCTTTTCTAAATTTATAAAGTGTTTCAATATCCAAGTTAAGGCTTTTATATTCTTCCGAATTTACGACTTCAAAATTCGTTATTTGTGTTGAATGCCATTTTTCAGTGACGGACTCCCAATAAGGCTTTAGATACAAACAATATTTATCATAATTATCCCCCAAGAGATTCTTTAATTGTTTCTCTGGAAGATTCCTTTTTAAATTTGTTACAAAATAAACACGTTTTACCAATAGTGATTTATCATTTATAAATTTATTTATAAATCTAATTACACTAGTTGTTTTACCAAAACCAGTTGGCAAATCCAATAACATTAAACCGCTATCTTTCTTATTAACAAAATCCTCTATACTCTTTAGCATAATCTATACCTAGGCAATTTTATTAGATTATATCATTATTAACATTAAATTTCAATATGTTATTGAAATTTTAAAGTTTATGCGTTATTCTCCTTATTCTTTTTATCTGTCCTTGGAATCCACCTAATTTGCCATTGATTGATTTTGTAACAGAAATACAGCCTTGTAAATGATCAATATTAGTAGTGTTTCCATCTTTAATTTCATTTAAGTAATTATGCGCTTTTAACATTAGTTTGTTAGGCACTTGCATCTCTCCATTTTTATCAAGAATAACACCAGTAACTTTTTTTATGCTCGGCTTATTGTACCATTTACACTTTTTGACCGACACTTCATACCCATTTCTATTTAGTATGTCCAACACGTTTTTTCTAAAATATGATGGAATTATATTGTCTGAAGAAAATACCACATCATCCACATAAACAGTCATAGAAATACAATGCTTGTCCGCCAGAATCTTCATTTCTTCAAACATTTCAATATTTGCTAAAAACGACATAATAGGACTAATCGGCGAGCCAGTAATTAAATGATTTCTTTCTTTGATGGAATTTTCTTTGATAAAATCATTCACTTCCATCATAGTTTCGTCATCTTGATTTTTCAAATCTAGATCAACTGTTGTTAGATTAGTTAAAATATTTGCCACATCTGGAGACGTTTGCAATTTATTAAGATAAAACTTATATACCTTATTTCTACTAATATTCGGGAAAAACTTCGAAATATCAATCTTAAAAAGATATTTCTTATTTTCGTGAATTCTCGCATTATCTATATAACTTTTCCCCTTAATCCCTGAAAAAACATAAGTCGGGAAATCAATCCTTTGTAATGAACTTAAAATAATTGATTGAATGCTTTTCAAATCTTTATCTGGCGCTTCCACCAATCGCTTTTTATTGTTGTCTGGATTTATATGAATAAAAGGTTTAATTTTACTATTAACAAAAGAGCTTTTACAATACACATTTCTATCTATATGTAAAAGCTCTAATAATTTTTTCTTAGATTTTAATCCGTAAAGATAACATCTTTTATATTCCAAAGGTATAACCTCATTATATTTGAATTAAGTTGCGCTTATCCCAATTTTGCAAATATTTCAAATAGAAGAACGAAAATATTTACAAATACGGAACGAATAAGTTTACCTAATGCTTTAAGCCAAGTCTTAAAAGACTTTTTCTTTTTGCTAGTTTTTTTATTAACACTAGCATTGTCATTAACGATTATGGTATTATTGTTTCCATGCACATGCACATTAATGACAGTTGAAGTTGGAACTTTGTTCTTCTTCATAATTTGGTCTACCTCCTTTTTTGTTATTTGCCCACTTATTGTGGTCTCCTTCACCATCTAACAAAAAACTGAGGTAATAACGGTATAAACTAAAACGCAACAAATTCATGAGCACTATATTAGTGCCCAACTCCTTCGCTCTTCTTCTCTTCTCTCTTCCCTTTCTATGATTTTGAGTAGAGGGTGTTTAGATTAGATGCGCAGGGAAAATCCTTCTAAACGAAGTCCATTGATATATGATATCAACCAAATGTAACAGGAGTTATATTCTACCGTATCGCATTAGTATAATTATTTTATCAAAATGAAATAATTTTGTCAAGTTTTATATATAAATGATAGTGTCAAGTTTTTTAGGCATATTTTTTTATTTTATTTTTAATAAACCACGTAAAAGCCTTGAAATTGGTGTAATTTGCCCCTCGAAGCCAATAACTCGATGCTGTTCCGCCGCTGTCGATGCGGCACCAGGTTTAACAATGTTAAAATTTGACTTGAATTTATTTGTATAAATTTCTATCATATTCTCTGCTGGTGTTTTGCCATATCGGATCAAGTCAAAAAAATTGCCGCCATTAAAGTAAAAGGCGCGAAGTTTTGCAATTTGCCCTGCACCTGGTTTACTCCACCCCATGGGACGCGAACTCATTCGAGACGACAGCACATGGGAAACGTGCCCTTCGACGCTGCATCGATTCTCGATTGCGTACGAATTAATGTTGTTGCGCAGATAAAAATATTTGTCGGCTATCGCCTGACGTTCAGAGCGTTCGGTGTATTTCATATATTGAGATACGCAAATTTCTTTAAGCATCTCCTGGTCATTTCTTCTCATGGCCAACAATATACAACTTCGAACTTTTTTATTGCCCTTGGCAATTATCGTAGCAGATTTTTGAATATGGAATTTGTCAATGTGGTACTTTGCCTTCGGAAAAACATATTGACCGTATTTTATCCACTGTGCTCCGTCTCCTGAAATATGAATATTTGAATTGCGCAACGTATAGTTCCGATACAAGTAATGTGCGACGTCATTCCATATTTTATCCGGATCGTCATCAATTGATACAAAGTATCGAACATTCTCAAGTTGCGTTCGGCCTTTACCAATCGTCTTTACCCCATCGTGCACATAGATCAATTTCACTTCAGCGCTTTTGCCGCTTTGCAAGTGAATATGGTCTTCGTCTGCTTCGATATAGATATTATCTACCACGCGACGTTGTAACGGTTCATCAGCTTCTATCTTTCTCAATTTCTTCGTCAAATTGTAAACGGATTGGCGCGACACAATATTATTTACCGACTTACTGGAACGCCCAAAACTTGTCAGAGCGGCGCCTTCAATCAATTTTGCTTGAAGGCCTTGCTCAATTCGATACCGTTTCTCTAGTCCAAGCATCTCGTCAACTGCAAAAAAGCGCCTTTGTCTCTTCTTATCAAAATAACAAACTCTCTTTAATGTTACTTCGCCCAATTCTGTGATCAACCGTCTTGACTTTGATTCATCTTTTATTGTTACTTGGTGTTTATCTCGACTTTCACTAAAAATAGCATCCGCCTTTTCGCATAAAGTCTCTAAAATCTTGACGCCAAAATTGTTTGTCAAGACTTTCGTTTCTTGAACGGCAAGCGCAAATGATCCTTGCGTTATAGCCTTACCGAGCATTGAAATGATTGAACTCACACATTCGTTTACTAAAACCTTTATCTTTTCCTTAGTGTCCAAAATTTTCTCCTTTTTGGCAAATGCCTTTTATTCTAGTAAATTTTAGCATAACGAAAGATAATTATTCAATGGAAAAACGCCATATCTTTCGATATGACGTTAAAACTTTATATATTGGTAAAGACAAATTGTCTTTACCGCTTTACTTTCCTTTTGCTAGCGAACTCTTCGAAATGTTGTATTGACTAGTCTTTTGCGTTTGTTTCTTTTGAGATAGCCATCTTCCATTTTTTTCTTGTGTCTTCAGATACTTCATTGACTCGGCAAGCATCTTGTTTGCGGTTTTCTGCCCAAACTTCTCAACGTTTGATTTATAATTTGGCGTATCTTTGTACATTTCTATAAGTTCATCATTCTTTTGCTGATGACTTGGAATCATCTCTTCCGATTTTAATTCATTTGCAACATTCTTAACTTCTTTAGTTAAATCGTATTGCCTACCAACATCTGTTACATCAAATTTCTTTACACAGTCGGCAAACCAAGAATGTTGACTAATAATCATTGACAATGCATTGGAAATTGCTAAACTATCTATTTTGTTTTTAGACACGTAACCAGAGCCTTGACGATGTACAAAACCACAATCTTTAAGAGTCTCTTTAATTTGCTTATACCCATTCGGATATATTGCTTTTTCCTTCATAATATTTGTATCTAAATCAAAATTTATTGCTTTGTACTTCGGCCTTTCCATATTATCCCCTTAATACAAAACTCTTTCCCAACTCTTTTTTTGCATCAGCAAGACAATCCATATCTTGATATGGCAAGGTCTCGTCGTCATCATTATCATACCAATGCCAAACTTTTACGTTCTCAAAAAACCAACGCTTCTGTCTAAGAATTAGATAGGCACTACTGAAAATGCCAAAATTGCTATCATTTTCGGGTTTTCCTAAATACATAATAGATCCGTCAATTTTCTTTTCTTTATCACATTTATGCTTGATAAAGACTTCGTCTATCAATTTCCACATTCTATTGATGTCATACTTATCATCTCGCTCGATTTTCTCGACGTCTAATTGAATTAACATTTTTTGCATAGTTTTCTCCTATTATGATAGATTTATCCTGTTAGGTAAAGACAAATTGTCTTTACCGCTTTACTTTCCTTTTGCTGGCGAACTCTTTATTGTAACTGTCGTTACGGTTCCTTTATCAGACGACTTCTTAGCCGTTGTTGACGATTTCTTAGATGTGTTCTTGCTCGCTTCTTTCGGACTCGATACAACCTGCTTTTTCTCGCTCTTGATGTCTTTACACTTAACTTCTTTCTTCTCTTGTGTCAACGCTTGCAACAGAGCATCGGAAATCATTTTTTCCGCAACTTTCTTGCCGTACTTCTCTACAGCCTTTTTGTAAGTACTCGTCTCTCTGTACGTCTTTTCTGTCGGCAACAATACTTTCTGATCATTTGCCTTTTTTGTGTCTGTTTGCTCAACTTTATGCTCTTCCTTTTTGGATCTTATGACTTTACCTTCGCGCCAAAGATACTCTTTCTCTTCGAGCAAAAGAATATCATTGCATTGTGAAGCAATCTTACTCTCTGGATAATGTACGCAGTGCAAATACACCTCCGAAGCACCTTCCATAATCTTTTTTTGCTCTCTTTGAACATATCTTGCTTGACGTTGTAACATCTTTTTTAAATTGCACGTCGGCAAATTTGAAATATCCATTAAATGTAAGTCTTTATTTTGCACTGGCAACATTGACGAAAATTCCAAATAACCGTTTTTCCCTTTGTTTAAACCATATGATAGTCCCAATTCTACTTTTTCCTGTTCTACTTCTCCCACTCTTAATGGTATAAAATAGTTTGTCGTTCCCCCAAAGCCAAATAACACAACGCCTGATGTACGTCTCTTGCTATCTTCTTTTACTGCTGTTTGTTTGCCACTATTTGTATGCGGTTTTATGTAGTCTTGATATGCTTTATCAAGATAGTAGATATTCATCCTTTCTTTCATTTTAATTTTCTCCGATAAAATAAAAACAGACGGCATCTTATTATGGCGTCTGTATTCTCCAAGCCTAGGCCCTATTTATTATGGTCGGGCATCACCGATTATCCTAGGCCCTCTTTAGTGGGGCATCACTGACTTGGATATTGTTATTGTACGCCTATAAAGTTATTTTGTCAATATATTTTTTCAAAATTCCTTTAATTTTACATCGGTAAAGACAAATTGTCTTTACTCTTTGATTAAACGACAGATAAAAGAACGTATCAACTCGCTCTTGTTCTCAATCCCGTTCGCTTTACAATACAAATCAAACGCTTCGATTTCGCTTTCTTTCATTTTGAAATTTACGACTTTCATCTTGTCTTTTTTAGGTAGCTGCACTGCGCTACTATGTATTGACAACAGCAATGATACCGTTCCACTTCTCGAACTATTATTTTTTTCTTGTGCCTGCATATTCTTTCTTCTCATTCAAAAATTCTTCTACAAAAGTCTCGTAATCAGTCACAAGCGGACTACCGGGTCTATAGGCGTAAACACTCTTGCCATTCTTTGGTGCGTCCGCAGCGACTACAGATTGGCGTATCCAACTTCTGTAAACTTTACTTTGACAGTTTCGCGCCTGCTTTTCTACGTACTCGACACTCTCGTTTGTGGAACGTCGACGTCTGTCCGCCATCGTAACAAGAAATCCCCTAATACACAAATCCTTGTTGATTTGATGTATTTCATCAACTGTCTCAATCAAAAGACTTACGCCTTTCTCTGAATTAAATTCCGGCTTAAACGGAACAATAATGTCATCGCAAGCAGCCAGTACGTTCAAAGTGATGATGCTAAGCGACGGATTGCTGTCAACCACGACGTAGTCGTATTGACCTTCGAACTTCTGAAGCGCACGTTTCAAATAAAGCTCTCTGCACGGCTTGCCGGCAAGTATCATGTTTGCCGTTTCAAGCCCGATACCAGACGCGATGAAATCGAGACATATTTCTAATCTTTCGATTTTGACGTCTGACTTGATGTCTGTTATCAATTTCAGCGCCGGCGGGCAACCTTCATTTGTGGTTATTCCGCACGCGACGCTTAAATTACCTTGCGGGTCAAAGTCCACTAGCAGTGTCTTTTTGCCTTGTCGCGCCAAACCATACGCTAGGGCGCTGGCGGTCGTGGTCTTTGCCACTCCGCCTTTTTGGTTAACCAATCCTATTACTCTCATCGGTAGTTCCCCCTTCTTCTATTTTTTGTATTTGTTTAATTTCTTCCGCATTATGCGGTAACGTTTCTGCAATTATTTCCGAGTTTTCCGAAATATCGTCCGAGATATCTTGCTCGGATTGCTCATCTTTTTTCTTGTCTATCCAATTTCGCACAAAACATTTGTCACTAAAGACCGCTTCGACAAGTTCGTTGTGACAATATTAAACGTAAATCTTTCGTTGTAAGCGCCAATGTAAAAGCATTGTCCCATACCAGCAGAGATGATTAGATTCTGCTCTTCTTCATTGATCGGATTATTCTTATACAACTCTGCAAGATCTTCTACATCGGACGGATTGAGTGCGAATACGAAAGTATACTGCGTGTTTTTAATAACTGCCGATGTCTTTGCCTTCAGTTCATCGTTCGCTAACCAGTCTGCGACGTTTTGCGTTGCCGGGATAAACGTACCGTCATATTTACGGATACGCTTAGTCATCTGATAGAAGAAATCTACCGCTATTGGATACTTTGGGTCAATAAATAAATGTGCTTCATCGGCGACAATTACAATCCTATGCGGTGTCTTTGCATTTCGGTTACGTTCTCTTATATTGATAACTTGCTGTTCCAAAAATCTAAATACTAAAAGCATTTGAGCGTTTGCTACAAGGTTATTTTTGTTGGCAAAAAGACTTTGGAAGTTAAATACCGTCATTACACTCGATGTCGTCAACGTTGACGGCTTACCCCACAAGTCGCTATATCTACCACCGCTCGTGAACTTCTTGACGTAACTCTGAGCCTTGTTATATAACTCCTTTATTTTCTCAGTCTTTTGTTCTTTTTCTTTTTGTGTTAACATATTAAAGAAATCGTCAAACACTGGGAACTGCTCTGCGCTATATTCTGAAACATCAGTAGTTGGCGTAATCCCTTTGGCTTCATATACGTCATTGACCACGTTGTTTATCAACTCAAGAGTGTCGGCATCGCAACCTTCGAGTATGACTTTGAAGAAACTTTCCAAAGTCTTTAAGTGCGAGTAATAGACTTGGCTTGGTGGCGCAGCGTTGCCGTCTTCTGTCAATATCTGATAGATATGGAAAGGATTTAGGCATCCTTTGCTCGCCGATCCGACGTCTATCATTTCGCCATCAATGTTGCGAACCAAATCGCCGTACTCATTCTCTGGGTCGATGACAAAGCATAAGCAACCGTCTCCAAGCGACTGCGCTAAAAGTGATTTCAAAAAATAACTTTTGCCTGAACCGGGACGACCGAAAATGATTGTATTGGCATTTCGATGCGTACCATCTTTCTTCCACATATTCCAAATGACAGGATATGCGCCAGCGCCGTAAAGTACACCATCAGGCTCAATCATTGACGTGTGCACAAAAGGAAAAACAGATGCGATACTTCCGCCATTGATGCCACGCTCAATGTTTCTCAATGCCGCACGCTTGGAAATATTCGACGTAACAAACCCATTCAATTGCCGCACGTACAAATTATCTGTCGCAAAGCCACGTACTCGAATACGGCTATTTACACTCTTTCTAAACGCTCTTTCATTATCTTCATAGCAGAAGCCTGTTACTACTGTTGTGACGTCGTAAAGACCTTCACCGCCGTTTTGTAGTGACGTCAAAAGCGCCGACATACTTTCCAAATGAGTTTCTTGCTCAAGAAGTTCGCTCGCTTTGTATGCTTCTTCTCTTGCCAAAAGTTCTCGGCAGACTTTATCTACTCTAGATATTGCCTTGTTTTGGTCAACCGGGACAAGATGCATCACGACTTTGGTCTTGTCCATGTCAAACAACTCGGCTCCCCAAGCGGCGTCAACTGTCAACGGATAATCCGCTATTGCATAATTAAACGCTTTAACATTGTTGATTTCGTATCCGCTGCCGTGAAACTTGATCTCCGTCGGCTTTACCCATGCGAGCAATTCTTCGGGCGTTTTGCCTTGTGCTTCGCGCTCATCAAAGTTGCGCACGTTGCAATACTTCAAAAAAACTGCGACGTCGCATGGCTTGTCCAAGACATCACACTCCAAATCGGCACTTCTCAAATACGAACAAATTTGCTCGGATACGCGGTTTAACTCTTTCTTGATACTGTCATAAATGACAATATAATACTCTGCCCTATATACTGGATCTTGCGTATTTAGATATTTAAGTTGAGCAATACGAGACGTCAAAACTGCGCGCCTAATCCTGTTGGCCTTTGTACGCTTGTTTACTAACTTCAATTTCTCTTCTAAATCTTTTATGTATTTATCAAAGATTATTGGGCGGTCGATCTTCACTATATCCATCACTTTGCCAGTATCAAGACATGAAAGCGCTTTTGCAAAATTTTCTATATCTCTTTCTTGTGCGTACTCGGTTTCTAATGCGAAAGTCTTGCATCCAATACGTATTACTCGTCCGTAATATTCCGGATACTTGATAGTTCCGTCTTCTTCAAAGCTTGTATACGGCACCAGTTTGTCAATCTCAACGCCAACGTACTTTTTCTTGCTGAAAACGTACTTTATTAAATGGAGAATTTCTTCGTAAATCAAAGTATCTTTTGAAGACGGTAGCATTACGAATAAGCAAACTATCGCAGTAATTATTCCTACGGTCCACTTGCCTTTGAGATTCTCATCAAAATAGCAACTACAACGACAAACATTATTCCTACGATAAAAATATCTTTCA
>JAIEEW010000100.1 GCA_029067255.1 Clostridia bacterium
TATCCAATCCGGCTTTGATATAAAATTCGTCGCTACACCAACAAAAATTACCGCCGCATTTTTCGTTGAAACTCTCCACCTGTTTGACAACTTCTCTTGACGATTTTTCGTCAAACGTCTCCAACGGATATAATCCGTCTCTGTGGCAAGTAAGTCCTACCGGTATCACCGCTACGGACTGGACATTCGGATAAAGTTTTCTCAATTCGCGCAGCGTTTGATCAAGAACTTTGCCGTCGTTGAGACCTTTGCAAAGCACTATCTGCGTGTGCATTTTTATCGAATGCGCCGCGAGAAATTCCATCTTCTCGAACACCCTTGCCGATTCGGGATTGCTTACCAACTTTGTCTTAATATCCTTATCGTACGCATGAACGGAAATATATAGGGGCGACAAACGGAGTTTTGCTATCCTGTCAAGTTCCATCTGACCGATGTTGCTGAAAGTAACGTAGTTGCCGCTGACGAAACTAAGCCTGTAATCGTCGTCTTTGACGTAAAGAGTATCTCTCATACCTTTAGGCAACTGATCCACGAAACAAAATACGCATTTGTTTTTGCAGCGCATAGGCTCCAACTGAACGCTTTCGTCAAGAGTTAGTCCCAACGTTTCGTTTTCATCCTTTTCTATCTCTATATCCACGATGTCGCCTTGTTTGGCTTTTATATTCAATATAAACGAATCTTGCGAATCATAATAGACGTAATCGAGTACGTCGACTATTTTTTCGCCGTTGAAACCCAAAAGTTCGTCGCCGACTTCAAGTCCCAACTCTTCTCCTACGCTACCATTGTCTATCGCGGTGATTATTGCCATACTGTTTATTCCAAGTCCGTTTTATTCTTAAATAATTATATAATATAAAAGCGATTATGTAAAGTATTTGTCCGCTCAATTCATAACAAGCGCGATTACGCGCATAACAAGTCTATGGAATTACTGATTGTTTCAAGCGTTGTATATCTTATTTTAATGCTATTTTTCTACCTAGACGGTTTTATTAAAAACTCTGCCGTTTGGATTGCTTTTTGCGCAATCTACGCTCTTTCGTTGCTCACGGAAAACCGCTATTTGCTTTTTGTTTTTACCGCCGTCGCTACTGCGATCTGCGTTGCTCTGTACGCAGACGTAACTATCGGCGATTTTATTGAAGTACTGCCGTTGACCGTCGCCGCCGCATTTTGGCTGAGTACAGCCGAATTCGTAGACGGATTCGTATTTTCCCAACTTGCCGTCGCCGGCGGAGTCGTAGCGATATCTTACTTGCTTTTCTCTCCACAAAAAAGACTGTATCTCGCAATTACGGCGATACTGTTTTCCTACGGCGTACTTTTCGCCGTCAACGGCGATTACGATATCAACGCTTTCGCGCTTTCCGTATGCGTGATTTGGATATTCTGCCCCGTTGCGACAAGTAACAAACGCTTCAATGCTCTCCGATTTCGGTCGGACTTATACTAAGGGGAAAATCAAAAAGAAAACTAAAAATTGGGCGAAAGGTAATTAAAAAAGCCCCTGTAACTTTTGTTGGGCAGAGTAAGCAAATTAGTTTGCTTACTCTGCCCAACTGACGTTAACTTTATTGTCGACAAATAAATAACCGATTTATTCAGTCTGAATTAACTCCGAACAATGCTCTGAATTACGATAGGCTCGTACGGCATGTCGTCGTAATAACCTACTCTCACGGTTTTGACTTTGGAAATATCTATTGCGACTTTAATACTTTCTTCGTCAGTAAGTTCCCCAAAAGCGGCATACTGTCCGTCAAGGAAGGAGCAATCTTCCACGCAGATAAAAAACTGAGAAGAAGCGCTGTCCATTACGTTGGTTCTAGCCATAGAAAGCACGCCCGTCTTGTGGGAAATAGGGTTATTTACTCCGTTTGCGCGGAATTCGCCTTTTATAGATTTAGCGTCTTTGGGACAAAGCGAAGGATCCATACCGCCGCCCTGTATCATGAAGTTGGGAATTACCCTATGGAAAATCAATCCGTTGTAAAATCCTTTGTCTACGAGTTTAAGAAAATTTGCGACCGTGATAGGCGCAACCGTCTCGTCGAGAGCGGCGTTCATTACTCTGCCGTCCAAAAGTTTGATTTGAATATTCGTCATAACATCACTCCTTGAATTTAATATATTTCTTCCTTTATTTTCACGTTGTCCAAATTAAAATATATAGTCTACGCTATGAGATACTTCGACTACGCTTTTCACGTATTCCATAACGGGAATATGTACCGCGTGGTTTTTATAAATTTCCATATCATCCAAACTATCAAAAACGCACGTCAACACCACGTCGAAACTTCTCGGCGATTTCAATACGTCCACTCCCGCTTGAATTTCTTTCAACACGTCGATTTTACCTTCCATCGACAAAAATCTATCCCTAAGCGCCTGCGCGTTTTCGGGCGTAGAGTCTTTAAGTTTGTACATTACTATATGCTTTACCATTTTTATCTCCTTTATTTCCTTTTGAAAAAGAATTTCTTTTTACGTTTTTTCTCTTCGATTTCAACGCTCAACTCTTCGCGTTCGTTTTTAATTTCGGGTTCTTCGGATATTTCAACTCTGTTGAGATATTCTTCGTTGGGG
>JAIEEW010000101.1 GCA_029067255.1 Clostridia bacterium
TTGGAGTCCTTTAACGTGGGCGAAAAAAGCGGATATATATATCCGGACTTCAATCAGTTAGTAGATTTTATATACGACATTGCGACGCCGTTTTCGGGTGGAAAAGCGATTGTAAGACTTGACGACCGCTGGGGCGTACTCAACAGAGAAACGTTGAGCGTATTTTGGAGATAAACTCAATTTTCGGAGGTAAACTATCATGCAAAAACAAAGATTGTTGGAAAACGCGTTGCTTGTTATGAACAACGCTCACGCGCCTTATTCGGGCTATAAAATCGGTTGCGCGGTAATGGGCGAAAGCGGAAAGATTTACGTCGGTTGTAATATTGAAAACGTGAGTTACGGCGCTACTATTTGCGCGGAGCAGGTCGCTATGGGTACGGCTATTGCGGGCAGCGAACACGGCTTTATGGCAATGGCGATCGTTGGTTCGGGCGAGAGCATGCCTTATCCTTGCGGTATCGTAAGACAGTTTATCAAAGAGTTTTGCAATGACTTGATTATTTACGTTTCCAACAGCAAAGGCGACGTTGTGGAGACAAATATAAAAGACCTATATCCGGACAGTTTTGATTTTGGTTTGGTCAACAAGAGATAAAGTCAAAAGTAAAACGGCATCTTTTCCGCTAAATCAATACAAAAATTGCAAATAATTACTATAAATACTATATGCTTTATTTTGAAGCCTGTAAAGTGTTTTGCAGATATTTATACTAAAATTTTATTATGGTTATATTCGGTGAGAGATTAAGAGAATTGCGATTGGAAAAGGGAATGACGCAATCGAGTTTGGCAAAACTTATTTCGGTTGACAGACGAACAATAGGCAACTGGGAAAACGATTTGCGCGAACCCGATTTGGAAACTCTTGTTAAACTTGTCAAAGTTTTGAATACAAACGCCGAATTCTTATTGGGTTTAGACATAGAGTAAATTTACAAAAGTAGTTTAATATCAAAAATTTAATAAGATAAAATTTCAAACTAGATTCTTCGACTGCGCTTAAATTTCCCGACCAAACGCAAAATCTACACTTCGTTACGATTTTGGTCGGTCTTAATACGGATTCTAAATTAGACTAGATTCTTCGACTACGCTCAGAATGACGGTTTTCAAGGTGTTACTTTGTTTATTCTCTCGTTATATTGAGAGTAGAGAAAATACTTTCCTTACCATTCAGTTGAGAGTACAGAGAAATGATATATTACCCGTCATATTGAGCGAAGCGTAAGCGGAGTCGAAATATCTAGTCCAATAAAAAACATATAAAAGTCCAACTAAAATAGCAGCAACGCGTAGATTTCGCGCTTGGTCGGATTTAGCCGACAGGCTATATGTATAACTAATTTTACTAATTCTGTTCGTGAGATTTAACTTTTTTCAACCAGTCTTGATACTCATCTTCTTTTACGTTTTGTTCTACCATAACGTAAATGTCATGAATTTTTCCTTCGCAATGCGTATCTAATTTATCCGATACGTAATTCATAATATTATCATACAGACGACGAAATTCTTGATCTTGCATGATTTCGTAAAGTCTGTCCAACATTTCCAAACAATCGTAAGCAATATACCAGTCAAGCGATTGTTTTGTTTTAATCAGCATAGTATTGTTACTGTCATTTAAGGTATCTTTCATTTTACACTTCTTCTTCCCGTTATCATATAAAAGAGTTTATAAACTGCAAGGTTTGTTCAAACTTCATTATATGTGAGCAATGCTCTAATGTCAAGTTTATTAAGAGCATTGCTATTATACTTTTTTCGAGGTGTTATTATGATAAAACTTGATGAGATTAGGAGTAAATTACAATTCGCTATAAAGCACTGCGGATATAATCAGTCGGAATTGGCTCGTAGGTTGGGAATACATTATTCAGCAGTCAGTCAATATTTATCAGGTCGTTCTATGCCTGCTCTCGATACTTTCGCCAACATATGCGTTTTGCTTGATTTAGATGCAAATGAAATACTTTGCGTGTCAGACAATATTAGAATAGATAAATAA
>JAIEEW010000102.1 GCA_029067255.1 Clostridia bacterium
ACTGAGAGTGGAATGGATATTAGACAGCAAGTTGCGTTGAGACAAACATACTCCTTTCGCGCTGCCTGTCGTACCCGAAGTGAATATCAACACGCTGGTTTTGTCATTCGGTATTTCAATAGACTTTACTTCTTCAAGTCTGTCGCAAGGCAAAGTCGAATACGCTTTGTCCACGTCTTCGAAAGAATAAAGTTCGTATCCGTCTTCCGCTTTGAAAGCAAGTCTTGAAATAATTTTCTCATCCGCGCACACCGCTTTACATTCCGCGTGCCGCAAAAAATTCTCTATATCTTCCGCGCTCAGTTCCTTATCCAAAGGTACGGCAACTCCCACGCTTGCCGCGGCAAGATAACACAACGTCCATTCGTACGAATTATCTCCGACAACGGCTATACTCTCGCCTTTCAATCCTTGAGAAAGAAAATAAGAACAAAGCGAATAGTATCTGTCTTTGAGTTCCCGATATTTTATTTTTCTGTATTTGCCGCTATCTGAGCGCAATTTAAACGCGTTGCGCGACGAATACTTTTTTGCGGAAAAATCTATCAGATCGCGAAAATCTTTTATTTTTCTCGCTTTATGTATATTTTTCATTTTATAATCACCCATAAGGAAAATTTAGATATTGACATACAGTCGCATTATCTGCTAATATTATATCAACAATATGTCGGAAAATCAACAAACAGTATTTTTAGAAATGTGTTGTCTGAATAACTTATAACCCGATTTGTAGCCAAACCGACAAAAACACAATAACTGTCGGAATAGCAAAGGAGATACTAAAATGCAAGAAACGAGAAGAGTCAAAATGACCAAAAGACTTATAAAGGACGCGTATATAGAACTTCTGGAACGCAACCCGTCGAAAAGACTTTCCATAACGGATATTTGCAAAGTCGCAGATATAAACCGCTCCACGTTTTATATGCACTACGAAGACGTGAATCAACTCGTCCGCGAAATCGAAGACGATTTGCTCGACTGTATTCCCTACCCGCAAAACGTCAATACAAAACTTTCGGAAAGCGAGCAGTTTACCGCTCTACTAGAAAGAACTTTCGAATATATAAAAGAAAACAAAAAATATTTCAGCATCGTGTTTGTGCACGTCGAAAACACGAACTTTCAAAAACGAATCGCTCAGACCATTCTCGACAGATACAAATCCATCGCTATTTCGGCAGATTCGCTTACGAGTAAGTATGGATTTATATTCTGTATACACGGCACGGTCGGCATAATAAAGGAATGGATAAGCGACGGCTTCCCCACAAGCAGCCGTAATCTCGCTCAAAGCGTGCTGCAAATGTGCGTCAAAGCGACTAGTTTCAAACAAAACGTCTGATTTTACTGATTTACCATTTATTATGAACTTTCTCGGCAAAGCACAATACTTTGTCGAGTATTATTTCTTTTCCGTCGTCGAGAACGCACTTGCCCGACGCGTACCCGAACACTTGATGCGGAATCATGCACATTATTTTTAGATCAAACGGCTCGTATCTATCCAGTATCGGCGAAAACGTACAGTCTAATCTGCCGTCGTCGGATATAAACTTCCACTCTTGCATATATTTTGGTTTGCCCTTATCGTCGCCCGGAATAATAAACTTCGTCCTGCCTATCTTATGCGACTTTCCGTCGTAGAATAACATATCTTCGCTTGCGCTTTGGGTATTGCCGAAACCGTAGCCGATATTCCATCCGAAAGTTTTACCGCCTTCCAATCTCGTTTGAAGACTGCCCCAGTACCAAGTGTTGTCATAAGTCCATACGCCCCTGCCCCAATCCAAAGTCGCGAGCGAATCGACAGGAGAAAAATCCTTTACTTCTCCGCCGAGCGTAAAGTATCCCTTCGCTTTCATACAGTTTATTTTTTGATTGAGATAGAAATGCGCTTTTTTATCAAAAGGCGTAGCGATTACCATGCTCTCTTCGGGCGTATCGCTCAACACTATATCCCAACTGACGTTCAATCCTTTTTTATCCGCGTTTGGGAATATTCCTTTCAGCCGTCTGACGTTGCCGTCGTTGAAAAACGACATTTCGACCTTGCCGTTTTTCCAAGAGCAATCTCCTATTTCGCTTGTTCGCGGCATTGAGAGTTTTCCCATAGGAAAGAGAAATACGGAACTGTTGGTAAACTGCGACGGCGTAAGAAAATCAATTACGCTTATGCTCAACGCTCCGACATAACCCATATCGGCAATAGTCAAGCAAAGCGCTTTTTCTTTATCCGATATATAGTAATAGTCCCATTCCTTGATACGGCTTTTCTTCGCTCTGATATTTTCGCGGTTGTAATTGTAAAGAAGTTTTTTGGCATAACCCGAACAAGCGACATTGCCATTTTCGTCCAACAAATCAATTTTATTTATAATTTCGTTTTGCATAATCCTTTTCACCCTTATATTCATTTTAGCACAAACTAAGGTATTTTTCAATACGCGTTTTTAATATAACGGCGTTAAAAGTATGTAAATTTTCCAAATCTTTTCAAATTTTCGCAGTCTCTATATCCGATGAAAAAAATTTATCGACAATGTCTTTACCGCCGAATTCGGCTACTTTTCCGTCTTTTATTATCGCTGCGAAATCGCACAGCGCTTTAGCGCATCTTTTGTCGTGCGTAACCGTTATAATAGTATTGCCGATATCGTTGTGCTCGGAATTTATTATATTCACAAGTCTTTGCAATTCTACGTAATCCTGTCCGACGGTCGGCTCGTCGAGAATAAGTACGTCGGGACGGGAAGCCATTGCCGCGGCTATCGACACTTTTCTTTTTTGACCTTCGGACAGCGACTGCGGATGATCGTCAAGAATAGGCGCGAGCGAAAATACGTCTATAATTCTTTGCGCGTACTCGCGACTTATTGCGCCGAATTCTATCTCTTTTCTCACGGTAGGCATAAACAACTGATAGTCGGGATTTTGATAGACTACTCCAACGCGAGAAAACCATTTTTTGCTACCCTTGTGTTTCTGTCCCAAATTCTCGTCGATATTTTGAGTTATACTCCCGACGGAAGGTTTTGAAAGTCGCGAGATAAGTCTGAGCAGCGTGGTCTTTCCGCAACCGTTTTCACCTAGCAAAAGCAATCTTCCGCCATTTGGGATCTTGAACGTTATATCTTG
>JAIEEW010000103.1 GCA_029067255.1 Clostridia bacterium
GGAAAATAGAAGACAATAACGTCAAACCCAAAAAAGAAAGTTCTGACAGCAAAGAAAAATCGGGACAAAAGAACAATAAAAACGAGAAGAAAGATAATTCCGATAAAAAGAAGTCTGCAAAAAATGATAAGGCAAAAAATAAGTCTTCTCAGAAGAATCAGATGAGCAAAGAAAAGAAGAAATCCATTATTATCGGCGTTGTTTGCGGAGCAGTGGTACTTGCAATCATCATAGGAATTATACTCGGAGTAAAATCTTGTCAGAACGGTAGAGCAGATTCGTACAGATATGAATATGCGAATACTACTGTAGTAGGATATTACGGCAAACAAATCTCTACGGTCAAGAGAGTAAAACCAGTCAGCGAAATAAAGAACGAAGGACTTCCCGCATATCCGACTTCCGGCTATACGCTTTCGTCGGTCATAGGTTCTAACCACGACGCCGATAGGCAAGCGTTGATAAACGAATCGAGTTATCTTACCGCAACCGGAACGTGGAACGGCGGCGGCGGAAACTACACGTGGATGGATAAGGACGGCTACCTTTACAGGGGTACTACATCCGAGCCTATTCCTACCGTCGATACTCAAAGCAAGCACAGACAGTTGTATCAGCATACGTCGTCGGTCGGTATGTATTTCGGCGACGTTGCCGATAGCGAGCCGGGCGTAGTAAAGGAAATGACTTTCCGTCCGCGCAGTTACACAAGGGGATACAACGTTACTGGACTTTACGCTCCCGCAGGCGAAGTTATCAAAATAGAGATCAGCGAAAAGGATATGAAAGCCACCAACGGCATAACTTTCCATATCGGTCAGGCGCTGTACAACGGAAAGGCAAACAATATCTGGACGGCAAAGGGACAGATGCAGCGTTTCCCTGTAATAATGAATACTATGTCGGTTACTCCCAGTACGGCAACGCTTAAAGACGGAGTATACACCGCTTATATCGGCTCGTTTATCGGCGGACCTATATATGTGCGTAACGAATCGGTACAGTTTAAGATAACGGTATCGGGCGGCGTAAACTATTCGCACTTTATACTCGGATATACGACGAAAGACGAATTTGAGCAAAACGCAAAGTCTTCCGCTCCGTATTTCGATCTTGAAGTATGGGACAATGGCGTACTGCATTCCGGTCCAAAGAAATATTCTGAACCGTTCAGTTACGACGACTTGTACAAAGCGGCAATACTTTGGGAAAAGATATCTTTGGTTACTACCACAGGCAATACGCAGGGAATAGTCTTCCTATACGATCCGTTCGTGGCGGCAGGCGCGGCGGTTGCGTTCCCGGGTCAAGGATCGGTAAACTGTCCTACAGGTTGGATGAGCAACTCGCTAAATTACAAATCTATAACAACGTCGGGCGCATGGGGTAACTTGCACGAGTATCACCACAATTTCCAAGGTTACGGAGTAGGCAACGGCGGAGAAGTTACCAACAACGGTATGACGTTGGTGTCGTACGCGCTCTTCACAAAGATATCGTCTGCGAGAAGTATGGACAGTTACGGCGCGGCAGGACTCGGCGGTTGGAACAGTTATACCAGCGCGACGTGGGCGCTTGAAGAAGTACTTAAAATATCCGCGGGCGGATCGCCGAGCAACGGTAAACAAGGACTTGCTTTGTACGCTACGTTATTGCACAACTTTGGCCCCGACAATTATATACAAGCAAAGACGCATCAGTCGGGCGGACAGAATTACGTCGCTTATCTCAAGGCGTGGCAGAACGTTACGCACAACGATATGACGTATTACTTCAAAGATTTGTTGCAAGGTATTACCGCGGAAGAAGCGGCTGAGTTGAGCAATCCCGAATACTCTATGTTCGTACCTATATCGTCGGTATATCAGACTGGTAGAAGTTATATGTACGACGGTGAAAAGAAGTATTTCAAGACTATGCAGCCGTACGTTATAAACTATGGAGAAGAGTTTGAATTCGACCTTAACAAGTATGAAGTCGAAAACGGTCAATACATAAGCGGAAGTATCAATCTTCCAGACGGATTCTCCTATAAGGTCAAGGACGTAAAACAACCGCAATACGGAAGCGTAACGCCAAAAGGAAACAACGTGTATACTTATAAGCCTGATAAAAAAGAAATGAATTCGGGCGAAATAATAGTAACGTTGCAAATAACCAAAGACGACGATCCGTCATTCAAGGTTGACGACGTGGATTTGGTAATCGAATTCGAGCAAACTCACGAAAAGAATAAGTTCACGCTTGAAAGAACGACGTATACTTACGACGCGGCAAATATGTACGCTGACGCGGAAGACGCGTACAACAACAATTACGCAAAGTATTCTTCTAAGAATGAAGGTAACAATCTCAACGGAACGCAAAACAGCAATACCGATATATGGTACTATCCGAATAACGATCAGTATAAGGATTCTCCTTACGTCGTACCTGAAAACAGCGTTGCGGAAGTAAAAGGTAAACTTTATTTCAAAGACGCAGGCAAGTATCGTTTGTATCTTAGAGGAAGATCCAACTGCGCAATGTATTACTCGGTAGGAAATGAAGATAATTATCAACTCGGCGCTAAGATAAAAACGTTGTTTAGTAATAGCGCGTCATTCCAAATAAGTAATCCCGATACGTACGTTGACGTTGAAGTTGAAGCGGAAACTTGGGTATACTTCAAGACGGTACTCATCGTGAAGACCACGCCTATGATAAGTTATATAGGACTGGGATTTGCTCAATGGACGGAGCCGATGTTCACGATTCAGGAAATCAAGGATGCGGACGGCAACGTAATAGGCACTAAGTACTACGACTATATGGGCAGAGAAGTATCGGAAGAAGAAGCGAATAACGCCGCTTTGATTCCGCCAACCAAAGCGTCGTATTGTACGGCTTATAGAAGCGATTACGAATTCTCGACTAAAGAGTTTGAAGCGGATTACTTCTATACTAGAAAGTATAACTATAATTACGTCGGGGATACAACAGTAGTAACCGAAGGCAAAAAGCAAAATCCTACGGCTGATTGCAATTATATAGCGTGGTCGCCTATTGAACAATCTATTGACAATTTGTTTGACGGAAAATCCGATACCGGAATACATTTCTCGTCTGCATGGGGCGTTTCGGCAAGTAGACCCGCGATACTTGCGTTTGATATAGGCGAGACGGTTACTGCGAATTCTATGACGCTTTATACGTATTTGCAGACCGGTAGCAATAGCAAAGGCTTCCCGCAAAACTTTAAGTTGGAAGGAAGCGTCGACGGAACGGAATATTTTGATATGGGATCATGGACGGGACAAAGCCAACCTGCCGTAAGCAGAGAATATACGCTCAAAGACGGTAAGGCTTACACCTTCCGCTATTACAGACTTACCGTAACTTCGACCAACAACGGTAGATGCGCGCTCAATGGATTGACGTTCTCCAATACCTTGAGATTCCAGGGCAATGGAAACAATCTCTTCTCGCCGGACAACGAAATGTTCAAGTTCAGTAAGAAGTGGAGCAGCGCTCAGGTATACTCGATGTTTGGACACGTCTATACCGGAAAGAAAGGCTATAAGATGACCTTTGAGTTTGAAGGTACGAATTTCGCGATCCTGTCTTCTTCGGCATACGACAACGAGTTTGAAGTCAAGATAGACGGCAAAGTAGTGTCTTCGTTGGAACTCAAAAAGGAAAAAGACGAAATTTACGTTTCGTATCTGTCGGAAGTTCTTGCAAGCGGCAAGCACAAAGTAGAAATTAAGTGTAAAGGCAAAGCAAGTATCGATTCGATAGCAATATTCAATGAAGCGAAAGAATAGTCGCAAATAAAAACAAAACGCCCCGCAAATTTTTGCGGGGCAATTTTTTTAATGATGTTGCTTATTCTCATTGCTACTGCCATACTTATTTTTATAAATGCGCCTATGGGGTTGTATCAACAACTATATTTTAGCGCTTATAGAGTTTATTGACTAAAGTATATCATATAAAATTACAGATATTTTAATTATTATTTTTGCATTATATGCTTATAAAAGTTATTTGCGCTTGAAATGTCCATATAATTATGGTATAATATCCATATTAGGAGTAATAAATTAGGAGATTGTTATGAATTATTGGAGAAAGTTGTCGGCTTACGACGTCAATTCCATAAAGCGATACGCGTCGGGTTTTCCGTTGGATAAAGACGGCAACGCAACGTCGGTTTGTTTGGACGGAGAATGGGATTTCAAGTTGGTATCAAATCCCGACGAGATTCCCAACGGATATGAATTGCCGCAAGCCGAACTTAAAGATTTTACTAAAATAGACGTGCCGTCAAACTGGCAGATAAAAGGTTTTGGACAGCCTATATATACCAACTACATGTATCCGTATGCGTTATCGCAATTCAATATTGCCGATTTACCGCACGTCAAAACGCGTAAAAACGAAGTTGGTTGTTACGTTACGCATTTTGAAGTCAAAGAGAGCGATAAAGATTTATTTTTGCGATTTGACGGAATAAACAGTTGCGCGGATATTTATGTTAACGGACAGTTTGTCGGCTATTCTGAAGATACGTTCAGTCCGCAGGAATACGATATAAGCAAATTTGTCAGAGTAGGCGAAAATAAACTTGCAGTATCCGTTTATCGCTACACTACGGGTAGTTATCTCGAAGATCAGGATATGTGGCGTATTTCCGGTTTGTTCAGAAGCGTATGGCTGATATATAAACCGCAGGCGGAAATTTTTGATTACTTTACCAGATCGGAACTGTCTAACGATTACAGTTCTGCGAAATTCATTACCGACGTAACGCTGAACTCTCGCGACAGAGAATTGAGCGCGGCGAAGATAGAAGTCGAACTGTCTTATAATGGAAAAAGCGTCGCATTGCTTGAACAGGAAGTTGGCGTTTTTGAAAGAGATAATTCAAATACATACTCGCTTTGCGCAGATTTGGATAAAGTTGCTCTATGGTCGCACGAATATCCCAACCTTTACGACGTCGAAGTTAGACTTTATGACGGAGAAAGAATTATAGATACCAGAAGATCGCATTTCGGTTTTAGAGAGATAAAAATCGAGCCGATGAAGGACGGAAGGGGGCCGTTTATCAAACTCAACGGAAAAGTAATAAAGATTCACGGAGTGAACCGCCACGAATTCCATCCCGATTACGGTCATGCGGTGCCTGCCGAGTTGATAGAAAAGGA
>JAIEEW010000104.1 GCA_029067255.1 Clostridia bacterium
GGTTTAGACGCCGCCGATTTTGTCGCAGACTTTGATTTGGTGTCTTTCTCTGCCATAAACATCTCCTTTAACGTAAAAAGATATTCTTTAATTTTCCTCTTTCCATATAAATTATATGGAATTATATCACAGAGCGATTATTTTGTCAAACAACTTGATTAAATGTCGAAAAACATACGCTATGGATTGTAATTAACTTTCCGTCAGTTATGATTTGTTTGTTTTCTCATGCAATTTTACTCAAAAACTATTTACAGATACTTTCTCAATTTATCCAAAAATATCTCCGACGCCTTAGAAAATATTTGATACTTTTTCCACGCTATATCAAGATGGGATATGAGTTTGGGTTGCAAGGGACGGAAACACAGATTGGAATCGCCGGTAGTATTGATTATTTTTTCCAGACCGACCGCATATCCCACGCCTTCTTCAACAAGCAAGGACATATTGAAAAGCAGATTGCCCGTCGCAACAATATTGAGTTCGTCCGCGCTCTTACGAAACCAGTCGCTGATCATATTTCTTCCCATAGACTGACGGGAGCGTATCAGCGGTTTATCCCATAAATCTTCAGGAACTATATATTCTTTTTTGGCAAGCGGACTGTCCTTTCTCATCAACACTCCCCACGTATCTGTAAGCGGAAGCCTGAGATAATCGTATTTCGATAGATCGAACGGCTCAATAAAAATTCCAAAGTCTATCAATCCCTTTTCCAACCTTTCCGATACCGTTGCGCTGTCCCCGCTGAACAAATGTATTTTTACTGCGGGATACTCGTCTTGAACGTCGCGCGCCGCTTGCGCTATCAAACGCATAGCGTGCGACTCTCCGCCGCCTATATATACGTCTCCGCCGATGTCTGTGATAGGAGCGTTGAGTTCGTTTTCCGTCTTATTGTAAAGTTCGATTATTTCTTCCGCTCTCTTGCGAAGAAGTTGCCCTGCTTGAGTAAGCGAAATTTTCCTACTGCCGCGTATGAAGAGTTGCTGTCCTATTTCTTTTTCAAGATTTTGCATTTGTCTTGACAAATTAGGCTGAGTTACAAACAGCGACTCCGCCGCTTTGGATATGCTCTCTTCTCTCGCTACCGCCAAAAAATATTTCAATTCTCTCAGTTCCACTATGCTCTCTCCTTATCAAATTATTACGCTTATATTATAGCAAAATCGATATATGCGTGTCAATTATGGCTATCCATAAAACATAAGTATTTGACATATTGCAAAAGGAACAATAAAATATAAACAATAAAGTATTAACGTTAAAAGGAGAAAAATTATGCTGGGAAATTTCACGTATTCAAATCCTACCAAACTCTATTTCGGTAAAGACGCTTTGGACGGCTTGACTGTCGAACTTCCAAAGTACGGCAAAAACGTTTTGCTTGTTTACGGCGGCGGTTCCGTCAAGAAAAACGGAATATACGACAATATAGTAAAAATACTTAAAGACAACGGAAAAGAAGTATTCGAAGACGGCGGCGTAATGCCCAACCCTACTAGCGAAAAACTCAACGAAGGTATTGAAAGAGCGAGAAAGTGTAACGCCGATTTGATTCTCGCCGTAGGCGGCGGTTCCGTATGCGATTACGCGAAAGCCGTATCAATTTCAGTCAACTGCAACGAAGACGCATGGGACAAATACTTCATACGATTTGACGACGTAACCTGCGATATAGTGCCTGTGGGATGCGTACTCACTATGGTCGGTACGGGAAGTGAAATGAACGGCGGTTCTGTCATAACAAACCACGCTCAAAAACTTAAAATCGGACACGTATTCGGCGACAACGTGTTTCCTAAGTTTTCCATACTCAACCCCGAATTTACTTATACTTTGCCAAAGTATCAAATGATTTCGGGTATATACGATATAATGTCGCATATTCTCGAACAGTATTTTTCAGGCGACGACGACAACACTAGCGATTACATAATGGAAGGACTTCTCCGCTCGCTTATACATAGCGCGAATATCGCGGTAGAAAATCCTAAAGACTATGAAGCAAGAAGTAATATAATGTGGACCGCGACTTGGGCGTTGAATACGCTTGTCGCCAAAGGCAAAGCCACCGATTGGATGGTTCATATGCTCGGTCAAGCAGTCGCCGCTTATACGGACGCAACGCACGGAATGACGCTAGCCGCAGTATCTTTGCCATACTATCGCCATATCCTACCCTACGGAACTGAAAAGTTTGCGCGTTACGCTGTAAACGTTTGGAACGTCGATCCAAAAGGAAAAACGCAAATGCAAGTTGCGCAAGACGGCTTGAACGCTATGGAAGCGTGGATGAAAAAGATCGGACTTGTAATGAATATAACCGAACTCGGAGTAAATGAATCTATGCTAGACGGAATAGTAAAAAGCACGCTTATAATGGATGGCGGCTACAAAGTCCTGACTGAAGACGAAATACGCTCAATTCTTAAAGCAAGTCTTTAATAAAACACCAAAAGCGTTCCAATTTAGGAACGCTTTTAGATTAAGCCTTACTCAATATATCCGATGTTAACCTTGACTTTGTATGAATGCGGGAGTTTGCATTTTTCTAATTCTTTTTCTGTTTCAAATTTTATATCTCCAGAAACTTTATTTAATTTAGTTCTAGAATAACTTAGAGCCGCGCTTCTCTTGCGTTCGTCAACTCCTATTAATTTTGCGTTTAAGGTATAATTTATTATATCGAATCCCATAATTTCAACTGATACATCATATTGTATATGTCCAGAAGACACAGAAAAAAACGTATCTTCTTTATGAGAGCATCTGTCTGCAATTTTCTTTACTTTTAAATATACGTCATGTTCGTTAAGCGTTCTCTCCCCCTTATTGCCTTTATTATCTAAGTCATACAAAATTTCATCAAGCGTATCTTGACTATATTCTTCTAAATCTTGATTTGTTTTGCTAGCAGACAATAATTCGCACGTACACCAACAATAGATAGATAATGCTGTGCGGCATATCAGTAAAACGCAACCAATAATCGTAAAAACTTCAAAATAGAATTTGACATAAGGTTTAACTATAATTGTCAATGCAAGTCCCAGCGCTATAAAAAAACGGTAAAATTTTGATATTTTGCACAATCTAGTAATTTTCGGCGTAAGTTTGCGACAATAGATTACAGTCGACAGTTCACCATCAATAGCCTTTGACGTCATAAGTTTAATTATCATAATTGCCGTGATCAATTTAGTTACAAAATCAACTATACTTATTATTTGCTCAGATTTCACAAATCTATTTAAAGCCCAAATGATTAATATCGCAACTACTCCTGGAAATACATCATGTATAAATCTCTTCACGTTTTCAACTTTAATACTATTGTTAAAAAAGTAAAACCAACAAACGCTTCTATAAACTACGTGCGCGCATTCAGCCAATATTAGCGCCTTAAAACTAAATGCGGATAGAACCAATGCGGAACACAAAACAAAAATAATTGCTCCAAAAATTTCAATTCCAAAGAAAATTAATGACTTAATAGGTGGTCTTAGTGTTTTCATCTTATTGTACTCTCTCAATATATTTTTCTTAATTATATCAAGTCTTATAAGACTTGTCAAGTATTTTAAGACTTGTTTTGTTTTATAATATTATCATGAAGTTTCAAGAACGACTCAAAGAGTTGCGAACTGAAAAAGGTCTAAGTCAAATGCAACTCGCAATAATTTTGGGAATCAGTCAATCTGCTATTGCTAAGTGGGAACTAGGAAAAACTGAACCTACAGCATCTGCTATTATTTCTATTTCAAAATATTTTGGAGAATCAACAGACTATATTTTGGGCATTATAGACTAAAGAAGTCTATTGCGATACAACGAAAATACAAATTTATACTATATAAGATACAGCCGGCGGTAATCCCGCCGGTTGTATTATGTTTTTTTATTGTATTTTTTCTATAAACGCCTTTAAGTCGTCAACGCGATATTTGTTTAACTGCGCGTCGTTGCTATCAACATAGATAACAGCAGACTGATAACCGTCATTAAATGAAAGTTGCTCCGACGGCTTATTGTTTACCGCAAACATACATTCTTTGAACAGATAATTCCTAAATTCATCGCTCTTTATTCCTTCTCCATCAAAAAATTCGGCATACTTGAATTCGTCATTATATTGCGAATAAAAAAGCCATAAATGAGATTTCGAATAAAATAGTTTTCCACGTTTAAAGTGTTTGCTCATATCAATTGAACTTCTAAGTTTTTCATACATATTAGGTCGTTTTACACCGTGTTTTATATCGCTTTCCGTATTAGGTTTAAAAGTAAAGACCGAAAGAAAATCTATCCCGACCTGACTATACTTTAAAAATCTTGTTAAGTAATCTTCTTCTTTGACTTCAATTATAACGATCTTCCCGTAAGCATTAACAACCACGTCGCCATCGTCAGCATTTTCGCACTTTTCCACATTTGCATATTTAACGCCGTTTTTCTCAAGCAGTAATTTTACAACTTCCAATTCCCTTTCCGCCGTATTAAAATTGCCTGATATATTTATGTTCTTCATCATATTTTTCCTTAATCTTTTTTTATATATTATACTATATTTATCAATTTTGTCAATTCATAGACCGCCGCTGCCTCTACTCTCTGAATTTCCCTTACTTGTATTAAGGAATAACTGCGTTTTACAAACATGGCTTTACAATTATTTAGCGCATGAAAATCTTTTGCTAATTGCATTCAGAAATGTTATAATAAACCCATGCTGATACGACGCTACGAAAGTTCTGACTTGGATACGATTTCCACATTATTTTACGAAACTGTGCACAACGTTAATGCCGCCGATTATTCGACGGAACAACTTTGCGCGTGGGCAAATAATCTTGATACTTTGAAATCAACGCGTACTAACTTATTTGAACAATATACCCTACTTGCCGAAATAGAGGGCAAAACCGTTGGCTTCGGCAGCATAGACAAAAACGGTTGTTTGGATTTGCTTTTTGTTGAAAAAGATCATCAACGTCAAGGCATACTGCCCTATGCAATGAACTGGAAAAAGATTTTCCGCTGATAAAAGCTTACGCGTCTATCACTGCTAAACGATTTTTTGAAAAACGCGGATACGTTGTTATCAAAGAACAAGAAGTCGAACGTTTTGGCGTTAAACTTAAAAATTACGAAATGCAAAAAATATGCAAGAAGAAATAAAAGTAAAGAGATAAGGCGCAAATGAAAGATAAATCATTGGTTGTAATAGACATTCAAAACGACATTACAAAAAACTATAAAGAAATAATCAACAATATCAATGCCGCTATTGATTGGGCTGTTAATAACAATATGCACGTTGTTTATATTAAACATAATAACTTATCTGCCGGCACACGAACGTTTAAACCCGATACATACGGCGCGGAATTAGTGCCCGATATGAAAATCGTGTCTGAAAACATATTTATTAAAAGCAAAGGCAACGCATTGACAAGCGAAAAATTTGCTGATTTTATACGCGCAAACAGCATTAAAGAATTTTATATCGCAGGCGCCGACGCTATTGCTTGTGTAAAATCTACTTGCTATAATATGGCAAAGAATGGCTATACAGTTCATGTTTTATCTGACTGTATTACTAGTTATGATAAAAAGAAAATCCCTGAAATGTTAAATTACTACGAACGAAACGGTTGCAAAATTGAAACATTGAATTAGGTTAAAAAAACTAAACCTTATTCGATTATTCGAATAAGGTTTAGTTTGGTGCACCCAAAGAGACTCGAACTCCCAACCTTTCGGTCCGTAGCCGAACGCTCTATCCAATTGAGCTATGAGTGCGTATTAGGGATTCTTCTTTGACATTATAGTTAAATTATTTTTGTTTGTCAAGCAAAATACTTCACTGAAAGACTTGCCAAATCAATTATTTATTTTGTCTTTCGGTTAAACTCAGCGGAAGTTCCACAACAAATTCGGTGTACTTACCTACTTCGCTTTGACAAGTAATGTTTCCTTTCATAGACTGCGTAATAGATTTTGCGATGCTAAGTCCCAAACCGAAAGAATTGCTCGTTTCTTTATGGGAAGCGTCGACTTTGAAAAACCTTTCGAAAATATTCGTCAAATTTTCTTGAGATATTCCTTCGCCAGTATTGTAGAATTTCAATACTGCGTTTCTGCGTTGGCGCTGGATCTCGACTTTTATTTTACCGTTATCGGGGGTATATTTTATCGCGTTGTCCAACATTATGCCCGCAAGTTTCTCTATCTCCGCTTTATTTGCATTGACTTTTACAGGTTCTTTGGCGACGTATGTCAACTCTATTGACTTCTCATAGCACGTCGCTTCAAACGAGAGCATCATTCCTTCTATAATATCGTTGATTACAAGCGGATCTCTTTCCACTGTAAGGGCGGTAGCGTCGATTTTCGTAAGGTCAAGCATATCAAGTATAAGAGAATGCATTCTTCCTACTTGATATTCCGCAGATTCCAACCACTTTTTATTGTCCCCTACCGTAGCCAACGGATCGCTACCGACAAGTTCCAAATTTGTACGCACGATCGTGAGCGGCGTTTTAAGTTCATGGGAAGCGTTGGCAATAAGTTCTTGCTGTCTTTCAAAAGACTGCTTGACAGGCAATATGGCCTTTCTGGCATAGAAATAATAAAATACAACGACCGCCGCCATACAAGCCAACATAACGCAAATGAGAGTTATTCCCAAAGTAAGCAACATATCGTAAGTGTCGGTATAGTCTATAAGCACGAACTTCTTCACGTTCTTACCCTTTTCTTCGAGAAAAACCCTTGTCTGTTCGAACATATACTTTTTTCCAGTCTCTGTGGAAAATCTATTGAATTTGTTTTTATCTAAGCCAACTATCTTCTTCTCTACTTCGGAAATCTCTTCTGTCGTAAAAGCGTCGGCAAGAGAATACGACGTTACTTCATTTCCGTCAAGAAAAACGTAAATTATTTTATCGCTGTTGACTGTTTCGAAATACGGTTTCGCACTTGCTTTCAAGAGCGAGTTTTCCACTTTCGCTAAGGCTTGAGTATGCAATACGTAATATACCAGCGAACAAGACAGCATAATCAACAACCAGCCTATTGCGACGGGAACGTAAAAGAATTTCTGTTGAAGTTTTTTAAGTACCTTTTGATCCATTAATCCTGTTTCTTCGGTCCGAGTTGATAACCTACTCCGCGTACCGAATTTATAGCGAAGTCCGCGTCTATATAAGCGAGTTTCTTTCTTAAAAATGAAACGAAAACTTCAAGACTGTTTGATTCGAAATCATTCTCGAATCCCCAAACTTTATGTATTATCAATTCCTTTTCGGCGACGTGTCTAGGACGCTCGAAAAAATATCTTATGATATCGAATTCTTTTTGAGAAAGTTTGACGCTCTTTTGCTGATTTTGATTATACAACTGATACGTAGACAAATTCAAGCAAACGTTGCTGAAAGTAATTATATTGTCCGGCGTCGCGTCCGTCTTTCTTCTCAAAAGAGCGCGAATTCTCGCAAGCAACTCCGCCGTAGAAAACGGCTTTGGCAAATAATCGTCCGCGCCCATATCAAGTCCTTTGACTTTGTTGTATTCCTGCGTCAAAGCGGTAAGCATTATAATCGGCGTCATAACGCGGTTTTTCCTTAAAGTTTTCAATACGTCAAAACCGTTCTTCTTGGGCATCATAACGTCTAAAATGATCAAATCGAAAATATCCGACAATGCGAGTTCGAGTCCGCTCTCTCCGTCGTTTGCTATCTGAACTTCGTATTTTTCCTTTTGCAATACGGTTTTCAGCACTTCGCACAAACTCAGTGAATCTTCTACAAGTAAAATTCGCATAGTTTCCCTCCTATATAT
>JAIEEW010000105.1 GCA_029067255.1 Clostridia bacterium
GTCAGGAAAAGTACACTTTTCCTGACCGTATACAAAATGGGGTAAAAAAATGGATATACGGAAGAGAAAAATCAAGGGCATATTTGTCCTATCAGTGTTGATAATATTATGTTTGTTTACGGCAACTATATTAACTATGTTTATTCCGCAAAAGTCAGCAGATGCTATTGTTAATTCATCGCCTGTTGTGGAAGTTGGGGAATTGTTGAAGTCTAGTTACGAAAGCGATTCTAACGGTGAAAACCCGTTTAATAAAGAAAATTTGAAGAAATTATATGAAAAACTCACAGGTGAAACTGGAGCGAATTTTAGTGCAGTAAAATCATTAGGTACAAAAACATCTGCAGATTTCAGATCAAAAAATGGTAATAGTGATATAGTTCTAACCTTAGGTAAGTTAAAATGGACGGCTACCTATTTGACAACACATAGGGATACTGGCGATATAATATTGGACTTGTGGCTTTGTGATAATGATAGCGGGGGCAAAACGACGTGGAATACCGGTATTAATACAAATACTGGTAGTTATCCATCAAACATGTATGGAACGAGCAAAATTCGCGCAGTGGATTTGAATAATGGCGGTAAATATTGGAAAAGCAATGGAGAACTAACAGATGTGCATGAAAAAAGTCAAAGTCATCGTTACAGTATTTTTACTCATGAAAATGCAACTGGTAGTATAACTGATTACATAGTAAAGCCTGAAAAAGTAGAATATCAAGAAAAAGAAAATGCGAAAGATTATGGATTTAGTAATTCTTATAATAATGACGCTTACGGCGCGGTAAACGGCGCAAATTTTGGAACTTATGATTATTCGTCAAATAAGAATGATTATGGCTATAATGATTGGAAATATGACTACTTATGGCTTCCCAGTATAGCAGAATTAGGACTCGGAAATGGAAGCGGAATATGGAAGGTCTCTACTGAACAAAAGAAGTCAAGTGGAGAATATTACTGGCTTAGGTCAGCGGTTGAAAATAATCATGGTTATGTTTATGTTATGGCTAATGGCGGCGACCGTTTAAGTTGGCCAGTTTCAGCAACGTATACTTGGTATACTCGTCCTGCATTGCATTTGAATTTAAGTAAAGCGGCAAGTGTAATAGAGGAACCTACAGACATTTCAATCGATTACGCGGGCAAGCAATTTACGATGGACGACGTGCCTGCGGAGAAGAAGACATGGTATGACTCTTCTTCTATCGATTTGACCTATCCTTCTGGAATGACAGACGTGGGTACGTATAGAGTTAAAACGACGGTAAAGCCTGAATTGCAAGCGGAAAAAGTTAAGTTTGACGGTATTCCGGATACAAGTAAAGGAGAAACAGATTATATACGTTACTTCGACTTTGTCATTACAGAGAAGACCTTGCGAGCGGATTTCAATAAGACGGCAAGTCCGCCAACGGTAAAAGCAGTGGAAGAAGATTTGGCAGAGAAAGACAAATCGTTAGCGGATAGTATACTGAAGATACAGTACACTGACGATAAAGGTAACATTTCATTCGACACGCCCAGTAAGGTGGGAACGTATACTGCGAAAGTAATATTCAACTCATCTGTAACGGAGAGCAAGAACTATAAACTGGACAAGACATATACAGATACAATCAAGATAGACCCGCAAGTAGTGGTAATGCCGGAGATAGAACCTGAAGAAGGAGCAACGCTTTGGTATACTTACAACGGCAAAGAGCAGTACTATATAATAACCTACAATAGTAGCCAAATGGATATCGAAATAACGGACGAATACGTAGGTAAGTTTGATTGGGACGGCGAAAATATAATAGTCAAGAATGCGGGCGAATATAAAGACGCTTTGAAATTAACATTGAAAAATGCATATAACAGCGTTACTGGCGAAGGACTAAACGTGTGGAACGCAACGAGTAAGGATTCGCAGCCGAAGTATTTGTCGTTTACAGTAAACAAAGCGGAGATAAAGGTGGACGTATATACGCCGGATAACAAATCAAGCGCAGTGTTAAACGGCGTGATAGGGAACTCGTCATTGGACGTGATGGTAGAACTCAACAATAGGCCTGTTGAGAGTATAAATCTTACGTTGACAGCGCAGGCGACGAGCGGAAGTAGCGGGACAACAAATATAAGCAGTTTTAATATAAACTCGCTTACGACAACAGCAAGTTTAGATATATCGACATTTAAGTCGGTAAGGACATACGTATTAGACGTAACGACAGATTCAGAAAACTACGCTGTAAAAATGTCAAGAACTGTAACATTGAGTATGAAGAGAGTAGACAACCCGAATCTAATATGGTTGTTGAGAGATACAAACGGAATCCCGTATGAAGTCGAAGTAGATCCGAGTAAAAAAGACGTGGTATTTGACGAAGCGAAATTAGTGTACAACGGAAAGGCGTATACGATAGAAGTATCGGAGCCATCGGGATACAGTGTGAAAGGCGGATTAGAGACGGTATTGAAAGGTACAACGTCAAAGTTGAGCGAGATAAAAGACGCGGGAACGTACGTAACGACAGTAAAACTAGTGAAAAACGGAGAAACGACGGAGACAGCGTATACGATCGAATGGACGGTAGATAAAGCGTTATTAGATTTATCGGCAGTAAAGTGGCAATATCCTGACGGGAAGTTGCCGTATAACGGCGGAAAGGAAATAGAAGAGAAACTTGATCCCGAAGCGTTGCCAAAGGAATTGAAAGC
>JAIEEW010000106.1 GCA_029067255.1 Clostridia bacterium
GATATATTAAAGGTTGCTAAACTTATAAAATATCGTATGACAACAATTAATGATGATCCACAGCAAATTCTCAAAATAAAAATGTTCATTCTTACTAATAAAGATTTGTCAGCGGATATTTTAAGTAAAAACTTGCTCGAGACAAGTGTCAAAAAAGGGAAACACAAAAAAGTTAAATCTACTAAAAAGATTAAAAAAGAAGATTTTAACGGCAAGCCAATAGAGATTAATCTTTGGCATTTGGAGCGCATTTACGAAATGGAGCAATCGTATAGTAGCGATCCAATTGTAATCGATTTTGAGGCAAACTATAATTCACTCGGCATCCCCTGTATAAAGGGAAACTTAGGCGATGACTTGGGATATGAAGCGTACATAGCAATCATTCCCGGGAAAATTCTTTCGCAGATATATATTGATCATGGTAGCAAAGTTCTTGAAGGCAACGTGAGAGCATTTTTAGGAACAAGCGGATCTAAAAGCGTAAATAGCGGAATTAGGCGCACTATTAATACTGATCCAAATAAGTTTTTTACTTATAATAACGGTATTGCAACAACTGCTGCCGATGTTGAGACTAAAGAAATTGATGGACAATTATATATCACCAAAATAGTTGATGTGCAAATAATCAATGGCGGTCAAACGACAGCTTCTCTTGCTGAAGCTGTCTTAAAACGCTCAAATGTAAATCTCGATGGGATTTTTGTCCCAATGAAATTAACGGTCATAGAAGATCGTGAAACGGAAAATGAAGAAGGCGTTAGGTTTTATGATGAAATGGTACAAAATATAGCTAAGTATGCAAATAGCCAAAACAGAGTTACCGCCGCCGACTTGTTCTCAAATGATCCTTTCCATATTTGGATGGAAAAAATGTCCAAGAAGTTATTAGCTCCACCCGCACAAAAACCTATTCCAACCGGTTGGTATTATGAACGCTCAAGGAAAAGATACGACCAAGAAATTTTCAAACGGAAAGGCGTTGATGATCAGAAACGATTCAAAGCGAAATTCCCAAAGGATCAAATTATCACAAAAGAGCAGTTGGGAATGTATTTAACAACATTACAGCTTCGTCCCGACATAGTTGCTAAGGGTAAAAATTTCGTAATAAAAGCTTTTAATGCAATTATCAGTGGAGAATATAAAAAGGATAAAGGCGTTTTTAACAAATTCTATTTTAAGAAGTGTATTTGTGCGGCAATTATATATAGGGCTGTAGATGGTTATCTTGAGAAGAACAAGGATAGCGCTAAAAAACCTACTGGCTTTTGGTATAAAACGGGTGGCTATAAGTATGATATAGTACCCTACACTATAGCCAAGATAATTAGTGCAATACCAGAGGGATATGTCCTTGATTGGAATTTGATTTGGCAAAAACAATCTTTGTCTCCCGCTTTTATGCATGAAATAGAGATTGTTACAAAGATGACAAATGATTTCATTTGTGAAAGTTATGGCGTAATTGTAACCGAATACTGTAAAAAGGAAGCGACTTGGATTGCGTATCGAGATCAAGTTAAATATACTCCTTCCGCAAAATTCATTGAGGAGCTAATGCCGGAAATGATTATGCGAGAAGAAGAGATTTCGGCGCAAAAGGATCAAAAAGATGCGGAAAATTTAAAATATGTAATGGATATAATCACAGCCGGTGCTGACTATTGGCAGAGACTTTTATCGTTAGGTGTTCAAAGCGGTAATATCTCGAATAGTGATCAATACTATCTAAGACAAGCAATAGAGATGGCAAAAAAAGCTCAAGTGCCTGTTTCTTCGAGCGGTAAAGTTCCTTTTAAAGTTATGCAAACGGCAAAAGCGATATACGAAGTGAAAGAGAAACTTGCTTCATTTGGAATAACGGCGTGAGATGAGCAACAATGAACATATTGCAAGGGTAAACATTTAGTCGAGTGTAAGCCATACGGTTTCGCCTTTAAACCGCATGTCGACTTCGATTTATCATTCTTTATTTTGGAAATGATAAAATGCTGATATGTGCTTGGTAAATTATATTTATGATAGCTTATGTCATACACACCTATCAAAACGATAGATTTTATAATGTACACACAAGTGTGCCGGTCTAAAAGTATTCTAACGATTAGACATTTTTTCATACTAATATGACATAAATACAGCATTTATTAACATTTTGAAGTGAAATGAGTGAAAGGCTACGAGCAAAATCGTAGCCTCATTTTTAACTGATATAAATATTATAATTAAAAGGGAAATCCTTTTTGTGCAATGAGAGCCAATTTTTTGAAAAAAGAGCAGTTGAGACCGAAAAAAGAGACAGCGCGGAAGAAATGAGAAAGTAAGCAAAAAACTCAAAATACATAAAAACACACGCTTTTGGAGTTATTTGTACGCCCTTTTGCGTGTGCTTGGATTGGCGGAAGCGGAGGGATTCGAACCCCCGTGGGCTTGCACCCAAATGGTCTTCAAGACCACCTCGTTATGACCACTTCGATACGCTTCCAGATTGATTATTAAGTTTTTTGAAAAAAATATTTTGTAGATTTTTTTGTGGAATCCTACGTTAGGGCGGTTGCCGTGTAGAATTCCTTGATCGACTTTGGCTTGCCGATTTGTTGCTAAGGGCAAATTGCCTATCGACACAAATCTGACGTTTTGGGGAAGTCAAAGTTGGTTGAGCGGTGGCTTGTAGATTGATTTTGAAGGATTGTCCCTTTGATATCACTTTCCTTTCAAGACTACCTCGTTATGACCACTTCGATACGCTTCCGTATGGTAAAAGGGCAGTGTTTTGAGCGATGCCCTTTTATTGTTTTGTTGGCAACGACTTCGCTTAGGC
>JAIEEW010000107.1 GCA_029067255.1 Clostridia bacterium
GAATTTATACAATATATAAACGATTACGCCAAACTGGTAAAGAAAAAAGGCGCAGCGTTTTACTTTTCCTTTCCGCCGATGAATAGATTGGCTTTGACGGAAGACAGTTATGAAAACAGATTGCAAGTTTATAACGCGCTTTCCGAGAAACTCGATTGCGATATTATAGGAAATATAGAAGACCATATAATGGACGAAGGATATTTTTACGACAGCAACTACCATCTCAACGACAGCGGAGTAACGTACAATACCAAAGTTATGGTTGGAGATATAAAAAGACAGTTGGGAGATTCGTCTGAAATAAAGATAGAAGTACTTCGCCCGTCCGGCGCGCAAATATCCGACTCTGATTCCGACAAAGATGAAACGTACAGCGAAGACTTCGAATACGTTGAAGAAAACGCAGGCTGGGCGATAATAGCAGTCAAAGACAGCGCGAAAGGAAAAGAGATTTTGAGAACGCCGCAATATTACGAAGGTAAACCCGTCTATAAGATCAAAGAAGGCGCTTTTGTAGGAATAGCGGCAAAGAGCGTAAATATAGGCGATAATATCACCGTTCTCGAAGACGGCATTTTCTCGGGTTGCGATAATTTGATCGCCGTGAATTTATCCGTAAAACTCGGTGTCAACGACATATTGCCGTCGGTAGGCGACAACTTGTTGAACGGCGCGAATCCAAACCTGACGATTTACGTTCCGTCGTCAAAGTACGGCGTTATGATCACGGATTATTTCTGGATGAGATATTCGCAATATCTTGCAGTTGCAAAATAAAAATTAAATTATTTATACCTATCGTGAATGGGAGTGTATTGACAAAATCTTTTGAAATCATCGGCATAAGATGCGAGCGCTCCGCTGTGGCGGAAAGAAAAGCAGCCGTCTTTGGCGACTATGATATGGTCGGCGAGATGCAATTCGAGAGATTCGGCTACCGAAACCAACCATTTGGTAAATTCATAATCTGTGAGCGACGGAGTAGGATTGCCGGACGGATGATTATGCGCTATAAAGAAATCTTTGGCTTGCGTGCTTGAGGTTTTCAATATAAACTTTTTGATATCCAACTTGCATTGATTAGAATCTCCGCTGCTTATTCTGCAGGAATCGATGAGTTTGCCGTTGGGCGAAACTATCGCTAAGTAAAAGTGTTCTTCAGGTTCGTCGGCAAACAATTCTTTGAAATAGTTCATAGCGTCTTCGGTTGTGTTTATGATAATTTTGTCGCCCAACTTTTGAAGGTTGTATCTTTTGATAAGTTTTGGCATAGACGTGAGAAACAAACAAGCGGATTGAGTCATATTCGGTACGCTCATCAGCATTTCTATTGAAGAATTGAATACGTTTTCTAAACTACCCGCAGCATCAAGAAGTTTATGAGCGATAGGATTAGTATCTTTTCTGGGAATAAAAGGATAGAGAAGATACTCCAAAACTTCGTGGTCTTGCAAACTGTCAAGACCGTCTTTCGCTATACGCTGTCTCATGCGGTTGCGATGATTGGTATGAATATTGTCGCTTTTGTTTGACATCTTTTGTAATACTCCTTGCCCCTTAGTTGCTGTCCGAATCTCCGCTGTCGGGAGCGGGAGAGTAAGAAGAATAATTGATATTCTGACTGTCTAAAAATTCCGTTACCAGATTTGCCGGTATTGCGCATCCCAGACCGTAAGTCTTTGAGTCGCTGTCAACGGGCAGGTTGCTTGCCGAACCTTCCACACGCGCAAATATCAAGCCTACGACGCGGCTGTAACTATTTATAAGCGGACCGCCGCTGTTGCCGTGATTTATGTTGCCGTCGAGCAAAATAGACGGGTGAGAGTCTTCGCCCGAAAGTTTAACTGACGGCGCGGCGACCATAAGTTCGGAAAATACGAATCCTATGTCTTCGGGATTACCGAAAGTGTAAAGTCTGTCGCCGTAGTAAGGCGTCGCCGTCGTATCGAATTCGACCGGCTGAAAATCTTTTGTAGTACCTATCACGGTGTCGATAATATTTGGAACGACTTTTAGCAACGCTATATCTGCGACTTTGCTATAAGCGACCAAACGCGCGTTGTAAGAATCGCCGTTTACGTCTGATATGAAATAATCGGCATGCATCGGCAATTCGTTGGGAGAACTGTCGGACGGCAGATCCGAACCGTTTGTAAATCTTACCACACAATGGCGGTTGGTAATCACGTATCCGTCTTGAGTAACGAAAAATCCCGCGCTTTTGCTTGTGCGTCCTATGCTTTTGTATTCCGCGCTTATTCTTACGCAGGAAGCGACTGTATTGTTGGCAACAATACTCGCAACGCGCGAATCTTCCACTTGTCCGATATCGATAAAGTAGCGTTCGGGGTCATTGTTTGAAAACACGCATCCCGCGCTTGCAAAAAGCAAAGCGCACAAAGTCAAAATGATCGCCGTTGTGTAAAATCTTTTTTTCATTACTTCTTTTCTAATCTCCATTTTTCTGTATGTATCGCGCTTTCGCCTTTTTGCAGAACCTTTACGGGGGAGAGAGTTTCGATTTCAAGCATTATATCGTTGGTATACGTTTCTACGTTGCAACAATAATCTGCGTAATCGCCTTTGGGAGAATCGAACGCAATGGAAAATTTCATACCCTTGATATCCACGCTTACTTCGTCTTTTATAAATACTCCCAGTTTGATAGGTTGAGAGATATTTTTCTGCGTCAAAGTAAGGCAGTCGTTTTCAAGTTTAAGACGTTCGTCTTTCAAATCTGTATAACTCCAAAGCACGAGATTTCTATTTGGTAAAAGTCCTTTGTCTTCAGTACTCAACGGTATTCTTGCCACCGCGCCTTTATCCATTACGGACAGCGTCCACAGCGCGATAGGGGGAGTAGCGGTCTGAGCGCAGTTGACGAATTTGTGTTCCAAAACCGCGTTGCCGTCTTCGTCCATAGTGATTTTGATACTCTTTTTGATTCCGGTAGTCGCTTCCGTTTCGCTGATAAAGGTTACGCTGTTGCCTTCTTCAACGACGTTGACGGGAGAGTTGTCGGGATAATACGTGTCGATATACTCAGGACTTTTCCAAAGTCTGTGTCCGCCGTAAATATGCCAGATACCTTTGCCCGCTAGATTTTTGTCAAAGTATTCTCCGCCTTTGTTTATCAAATCTTTTTCATCTTCGTAGAAAATGTTTTCTCCGCCGTCCATACCGTAATAGATTACTCTGGGACCGAGATCGACGGTAACTAACATGGTTTTTCCGCCCTTTGATAATTTTGCGCATTTGCCGTAAGTTTTATAGTTGATGAATTCCATAATATTTTTACTCCTGAATAATTAGATTTTAACACAATAACAGAATAATATCAAGATAAAATATTTATATATAAACTAAAATATGCGCGATAAGCGCGCTATAAGTTAAAACGACGTAAAAATACCGCATACCTTTTCGATGGGTATGCGGCGAATAATCCACAAATTCTTACCGTCAATACGGTTTAGTTTTCTTTCTTCTCTTTTTTTGCTTGTTTTGCTTTTTCCTTCTTACTTTTTTTGACCTGTTTTTTGATTGCTCTGTAAAGAGAGAAGAGTACTAGCAAGAGCGAGATAACGGCGACTATGACAGCCATTACGTCTGCGAAAGACACCGCTTCTACGTTGACTATCATGAGTATAGACGTGATGAACGTAGTGAGTTTAAGCGTAAGTTTTTTTGTTTTCTTCACCCATTTGAGAGTGGTCTTTTGCTTTTTCGCGTCTTCTTTGGATTTCGCTCCCAATGCGGTGAAAAGAAGGAACAAAACTATCTGCAATCCGAGAAACACCGTAACGATAACGTTGACGGGAGTCCAGCCGTTTTTGTGTATCTTGTTTACGTCCAACGCTATGTAGACGCAGAAGGAGAGAAGCGTCCAAATTATAGACAATACTTTGAGTTTGGACAACTTCTTTTTGCCGTCTTGTTTTTTCTCAATTTCGTTTTGCGTTTCAACGTTATTTTCTTTTGTCTTTTTCATGATCGCCCCTTACTTTTTGAGACCGTCAAAGTCGAGAGTGGCGAAGTAGTCTTCGGGAGTTTCCGCGCGTCTGATAAGTTTTACGTTACCGTCTTCTTGAAGAAGAAGTTCCGCCGAACGCAGTTTGCCGTTGTAGTTATATCCCATGGAAAAACCGTGCGCGCCTGCGTCGTGGATATTGACGTAATCGCCGATTTCCACTTGCGGCAACATTCTGTCGACTGCGAATTTATCGTTGTTTTCGCAAAGGCCGCCCGTTACGTCGCATTTATACGTAGCAGGTTGATTTTCTTTTCCCAGCACCGTTATATGATGGTATGCGCCGTAAATAGCGGGACGCATGAGATTAGCCGCGCAAGCGTCCAATCCGACGTATTCTTTCCAAATATGTTTTTTATGTATGACTTTTGCTATAAGCGCGCCGTACGGAGCGAGCATAAATCTTCCGAGTTCTGTGAATATAGCGACGTCTCCCAATCCGTTGGGGACGAGAGTTTCTTCAAACGCTTTTCTTACGCCTTCGCCTATCGCGAGAATGTCGTTGCCTTCTTTATCGGGACGGTACTGCACGCCAACGCCGCCGGAAAGGTTGATAAATGAAATAGATATTCCCAACTCGTTTTTGATTTCTACGGCAAGTTCGAAAAGAATCTTAGCCAAAGTGGGGTAGTAACCCACTCCTACCGTATTGCTTGCCAAAAACGCGTGTATGCCGAATCTCTTTACGCCGTAATCTCTGAGTTTTGCGTAAGCGATTTTGATTTGCTCTTTCGTCATACCGTATTTTGCGTCTTTGGGGGTGTCCATTATTTCATTGTTCAGAGTAAAATCTCCGCCGGGATTGTATCTGCAGCACATTGTTTCCTGAAAAGGAGCGATCCCCTTATAGTAATCGATATGCGTAAGATCGTCAAAATTTATTATTGCCCCCAACTTTGCCGCGAGAGCAAAATCTTCTTTGGGAGTAACGTTGGAAGAAAACATTATTTCGTTGCCTTTGAAACCGACTTTATCGCTCATCATGAGTTCCGTCAGCGAAGAGCAATCCGCGCCGGCGCCTTCTTCTCTGAGTATCTGCAAAATATACGGGTTGGGCGTAGCCTTGACCGCGAAGTACTCCTTAAAGCCTTTGTTCCAGCCAAACGCTTTTTTGAGCAGTCTTGCGTTTTCTCTTATTCCTTTTTCGTCGTAAATATGAAAAGGAGTAGGGTATTTTGTTGTGATTTTTTCAATCATTTCTTTGGTTACAAACGGTACTTTTTTCATCAATGTTATTCTCCGTACGTTTTAATATTAAAAGTATATAACTTATAACGAACCTTGTCAAATATTTGAACGGGCGGAATTGCGGTTGAAGCGTATCTTTCGATTGATATTTGCAAAAAAAGCGGGCATTACGCCCGCTTCGGTATTTTGTTTTCAAACCGCGTTTTATTTCTTATCTGCGTATTTTTCGTCGATAAGTCTTACAAGTTCTTTTACTACTTCGTAGCCTTTTTCAAGAGTGTCTATTCTGAGATTATCCATTCCGTCTTTGGTAGTGTGATAGTAATCAGTGGGGCGCGGATCTTGCGCGTTGATGGTTACGGTTTTGAAACCCGCTCTAGCAAACGCCGTAGAGTCGCTTCCGCCGACAGGATTTTCGATCAAATGAGATTCGACAGAGCAGTTGTCTATCGCTTGTTTGGAAAGCGCGATAAGTTCTTTGTCAAAAGGTACGAATTGAAGAGTATCTTTGCATACGACGTTGAAGTTATCCATATCTCTAAACGAGTCGAGATTGAGAACGTACGTATCGTCGTTGAGCAAGGTTTTAGCGTCTTTGGGTTCTTTTACAAACGCAAGCGCGCCGACAAGTCCGCTTTCTTCCGCGCCTGTGCCTACTACGATAAACTGCGCGTCTTTGGCAACGTCGCTATCGCTTTCGGCGT
>JAIEEW010000108.1 GCA_029067255.1 Clostridia bacterium
GATTTTGTAAAAGACAACGACGTCAAATTCGTCAAACTGACGTTTTGCGACCCTTTCGGAAATATCAAAAACATATCGATCATCGCCGACGAATTGCAAAACGCATTCGAAAAAGGCGTGTCGTTTGAAGCCTATTCGGTGGACGGATTCGTCGACCCGCAAGAAAGCGACTTGTTGCTTTATCCCGAAGCCTCTACTATCCAACTGTTGCCATGGAGACCCCAGCACGGAAGCGTAGTGAGGTTTTTTTGTAAGATAAGACACACTGACGGCAGGGAATTCGAAGGCGACGGCAGGGGTATGCTGGCTCGCGCTCAAAGTAAACTTGCGTCTATGGGTTTTTCCTGTAAGATAGGCAGCGATTGCGAGTTTTATCTTTTCAACCTTGACGAAAAAGGTATGCCTACGCTTATTCCGCACGACAGAGCGGGTTATCTCGACGTTGCGCCGTACGACCGCGGAGAAAACGTAAGAAGGGATATTTGCCTTACTCTCGAAAGGATGGGCATCAAGCCTATATCTTCTCACCACGAAAGGGGACCGGGACAGAACGAGATATGTTTTAAGGTCAACGACGCGCTTATGGCAGCGGACGATTTGATTACGTTCAAAACGGTAGTAAAAGCAGTTGCGACTATGAACGGATTGCACGCGTCTTTTATGCCAAAACCGTTAAAAGACGAAATAGGAAGCGGTCTTCATATCAACCTTACGCTTTTGAAAGACGGAACGAATATGTTCGCGCCCGATCTTCAATCCACAGCCGCCGAAGCGCAGAGTTTTATCGCGGGCATTTTGGCGAGAGCAAAGGAAATGGCGCTCTTCCTTAATCCTACGGTAAATTCTTACGAAAGGTTGGAAAACAACGAAGAAATAGAAGCGTACAACAAAATTGCGTGGTCTTATTCCAACGGTTCTCAACTTATAAGAATAAAACGCGACGGTTGGGCGAAAATGCAGTTGCGTTCCGCCGACCCGTCATGCAATCCTTATATCGCTTACGCGCTTCTTCTCAACGCCGGCGCGGAAGGTATAGAGAAAAAAATGAAGTTGGGAAGCGAAGCGGATATATACGCTATGGGCGAAGCGGATACTCTTCCGGAAGATCTCGTAAAAGCGATAGAAGAAGCGAGAGCGAGCGAGTTTATCAAGAGATACGTTCCGCAGAAGACTATGGAAGAATTCTTGAAATATAAGACCGACGAATATTCCGAATATTCTCTTTCGAAGGATAAAGACGAATTCGCAAAAGGTAAGTATTTCCCGAAAATCTGACGGCGAAGAAAAATGTCGAAAAAATACGCAAAAAGTATTTTGACGAATTGCAAATTTATAGTATAATCAATGGAGATTGTTCAATGCCAAGCGCGCTTATTGTGTCGACAGCCGAATACGCGAAGAAATTTTCCGCCATTCTGGGACAAGCGGGATACGGAACCGTTACGCAGGCTTATTCGGGTACGGAAGCAAGACAACTTATAAGCGACGTGGATTTCGCGCTATTGATTATCAACGCTCCGCTCGTCGACGAATTCGGATACGATTTGGCGATATACGCGGCGGAGAATACCACGATGAGCGTACTCATACTTGCCAGGGCGGACATTGCGGAAGCCGTAGAAGCAAGAGTGGAAGATTACGGGGTTGTCGCGATGAGCAAGCCGATATCGCAAGAAGGACTGTTCAAGACGCTCAAGGCGCTGTACGCTAATCACAACCGTATGAACAATATCATACAAAGCAACAGACGGTTGCAAGATAAGTTGGAAGAACTCAGACTTGTCGACAGGGCGAAATGCATCCTTATCGCGCTTGAAGGAATGAGCGAAGAAGAAGCGCACAAATATATAGAAAAAAACGCTATGGATATGAGAATATCAAAGAAGCAAGTAGCGCAAAAAATTATATCGTTAAAACAACACGACTAAACGAAAAGAAAAAGAGGTATTATGAAAAAAGTTTATCTTATTCTCGAAAACGGTAAAGTCTTCGAAGGCGAGTCGATAGGCGCGGAAGGCGAAGTTATCGGCGAAGTGGTCTTTACCACGGCAATGACGGGATATCTGGAAACTTTGACGGATCCGAGTTATTACGGTCAGATAGTTTGTCAGACATTTCCGCTTATAGGAAATTACGGAGTGATCGAAGAAGATTTCGAAAGCGCGGGCAGTTTTGTCAAAGGATATATCGTAAGAGATATTTGCGATACTCCGTCGAATTTCAGAAGTCAGGGTAAACTTGACGATATGCTCAAAAAACTCGGCGTAGTAGGTATCTGCGGTATCGATACGAGAGAGTTGACAAAGATAGTAAGAGAAAGCGGCGTTCTCAACGGAATCATCACGTCCGATAAAAATCTTTCCAAAGAAAAGAAAGAGCAACTTTCTTCTTACGTTATAAAGGACGCTGTCGCTAGCGTATCTTGCAAGGAAAAGAGAGTCGTTTGTTCTACGGACAAACCCGTGAAAAGAGTGGCTTTGCTCGATTACGGTATCAAGAGAAATATAATTGAAAAACTTACCAGACGCGGCTGCGAAGTTACGGTTTTCCCGTGCGATACTCCCGCTGAAGAGATAATCAAATTCAAGCCGGATGGAATAATGCTTTCCAATGGCCCCGGCGATCCTAAGGAAAACGTTTACGCTATCGAGCAGGTCGGAAAACTCGTCAACAGCGGTATCCCCATGTTCGGTATCTGTATAGGACATCAAATGCTTGCGCTTTCTCAGGGAGCGAAGACCTATAAATTGAAGTACGGACACAGGGGCGGCAACCAACCTGTCAAAGACGTCCATACCGGACGCGTATACGTTTCTACGCAAAACCACGGCTACGCGGTGGACAACGAATCTTTGCCTAAGACAGCCGCTATTAGTTTTATCAACGTAAACGACGGTACCTGCGAAGGAATTGATTACAGTAATTCCAACGTGTTCTCAGTGCAGTTTCATCCCGAAGCGTGCGCAGGACCGCTTGATACGGGATATTTGTTCGATAGATTTATGGAGAATATGGAGGGAAGAAAATAATGCCACTCAACAAGAATTTACATAAAGTAATGGTTATCGGTTCCGGACCTATCGTAATTGGTCAGGCGGCGGAATTCGACTATGCGGGCACTCAGGCATGCAGAGCGTTGAAAGAAGCGGGACTGGAAGTAGTTTTGGTAAACTCAAACCCCGCTACGATAATGACTGACAACGCCGTTGCGGACAGAATTTATATCGAGCCGTTGACTTTGACGACGGTAAAAAGAATCATAGAGAAAGAAAGACCCGATTCGTTGCTTTCGACGTTGGGCGGACAGACGGGACTTACGCTTAGTATGCAACTCGCAAAAGACGGATTTCTCGATAAGATGGGCGTTACGCTTTTGGGCGCAAGACCCGATACTATCGACAAAGCGGAAGACCGTCAAATATTCAAAGATACGCTCGCGGAAATCAACGAGCCTACCATTCCTTCGGAAGTAGTCAACGATATAGAAAACGCTTTGCGTGTGGCGGATGAAATAGGACTTCCCGTTATTATACGTCCGGCGTTTACTCTCGGCGGAAGCGGCGGCGGTATCGCTTATACGCAAGACGAATTTTTGGAGATTGCGGAAAACGGTTTGAGAACGTCCCCGATCCATCAAATACTCGTAGAGAAGTGTATAAGCGGTTGGAAAGAGATCGAATTTGAAGTAATAAGAGATAGCAAGGGCAACGCGATCACCGTTTGTAGTATGGAAAACTTCGATCCTGTCGGCGTGCATACGGGCGACAGTATAGTTATCGCGCCTGCCGTTACGCTTGCTGATAAGGAATATCAAATGCTTAGAAGCGCGGCTTTGAAGATAGTTGAAGCGTTGAAAGTCGAAGGCGGTTGCAACTGTCAGTTCGCGCTCAATCCCGATTCTTTCGAATACGCGGTAATAGAAGTTAATCCCCGCGTAAGCAGAAGTTCTGCGCTTGCTTCCAAAGCGACGGGTTATCCTATCGCGAAAGTAGCGACTAAAATAGCGATTGGCTATACGCTCGACGAGATACGAAATGCCGTTACCGGCAATACGTTCGCTTGTTTTGAGCCGTCGATTGACTACGTCGTAGTTAAATTCCCCAAATGGCCTTTCGATAAATTCTTCTACGCAAGCAGAAAACTCGGCACTCAGATGAAAGCGACTGGCGAAGTTATGGCTATCGGCGTAACATTCGAGCAGGCTATAATGAAAGCCGTAAGGGGAGCGGAGATATCGCATAATACGCTCAACGATAAGAAATTCGAAAAATATTCGGACGAGAAACTCGCCGAAAAACTTTACGACGTCGACGACGAGAGAATATTCGTGGTTTACGAATCCTTGAAAAGGGGAGTCAGCGTAGATACGATATTCGACGTAACGAAAATCGACAGATGGTTCTTGAATAAATTCAAAAAACTCATTGATATGCAAAACGCGCTGAAAGAGCAAACGCTCAGCGACGAACTCTATCTCAAAGCGAAGAAAATGGGATTTTTGGATTCGACCATCGAAGAGTTCAGCGGACAGAAAATCAAAAACGTCAGATACGCGTCTTACAAAATGGTTGATACCTGCGCGGCTGAGTTTGCGGCTATGACGCCGTATTTCTACTCGACTTTCGACGACGAAAACGAAGCGAGAGAATTTATTGACAACAAGAAGAGCGATAAGAAGAAAGTTATCGTATTCGGTTCCGGTCCTATCAGAATAGGTCAGGGTATAGAATTTGACTACGCGTCCGTTCACTGCGTATGGGCGCTGAAGAGAAAGGGATACGAAGTGGTTATCGTCAACAACAATCCCGAAACGGTATCTACCGACTTCGACACTGCCGACAGACTGTATTTTGAACCGCTTACCAACGAAGACGTAATGTCCATCATCAAGACGGAAGATCCTTACGGCGTAGTAGTGGCTTTCGGCGGACAGACGGCGATCAAACTTACCAAAATGCTCAAAGAGAAGAATATCAAAATTCTCGGAACGCAAGCGGAATATATCGATATGGCGGAAGATAGAGAAAAGTTTGACGAACTTCTCGAAAACTTGCAGATCAAGCGTCCGAAAGGCTTTACGATAATGACGAAAGAAGAAGCGATAAAGGTTGCCAACGAAATAGGCTATCCCACGCTTTTGAGACCGTCTTACGTTTTGGGCGGACAGAATATGACGGTTTGCTATTCCGACGCGGACGTTATCGAATATATGGACGTCATACTCGCGCAGAAGATAGAAAATCCCGTGCTTATAGATAAATATCTTATGGGTACGGAAATAGAAGTTGACGCTATCTGCGACGGCGAAGATATTCTTATACCGGGCGTCATGCAGCATATCGAACGTACCGGCGTTCACTCGGGCGACTCTATAGCGGTATATCCGTCGTGGAATATAGGCGACGAAATGCTTGCCAGAATAGAAGAATGTTCCAAACAACTTGCGGTAAATCTTCACACCGTTGGACTTGTCAATATCCAGTATCTTATTTACAATAACGAACTTTACGTTATCGAAGTAAATCCCAGAAGTTCGCGTACGATACCTTATATCAGTAAGGTTACGGGCGTTCCGATGGTCGATCTCGCTACAAGAGCGATACTCGGCGAGAAACTCGCGGATATGGGTTACGGTACAGGCATATATCCGTCTTCTCCGTACGTCGCGGTAAAAGTTCCGGTATTCTCGTTTGAGAAATTGACCAACGTGGATACTCAACTCGGACCGGAAATGAAATCTACCGGCGAAGTTTTGGGCGTGGCTACGACGCTTGAAGAAGCGCTTTATAAAGGACTTGTCGCGGCAAACTACAAGATGAAGAAGAAAGGCGGTATATTTATCTCCGTAAGAAATCAGGATAAGGACGAGATAGGCGAGATAGGACAGAAATTCGAAGATCTCGGATATACGCTCTACGCTACGGCGGGAACGGCGGAAGTTTTGAGAGGAGTCGGACTGGACGTTATCGAAGTAAACAAGATACACCAAAATTCCAAAGACAATACGATTTCGCTTATCGAATCGGGCAAAATCGATTATATTATCTCCACTTCTTCCAAAGGCAAGTTGCCTACCAGAGATAGCGTTAAGATAAGAAGAAAAGCGGTAGAAAGAGCGATCCCGTGTCTTACTTCAATTGATACGGCAAACGCTGTGGCGAATTCGCTTTTGAGCAGATATTCGGAATTTAATACCGAACTGATTGATATAAACAGACTTCGCGAAGGCAGAAGTATTCGCAAGTTTACGAAAATGCAAGGTACGGGCAACGACTATATCTATTTCAACTGTATAGACAATCCCATCGTCAACCCCGAAGGTTTGGCGGTAAGACTGTCGGACAGACATTTCGGAGTGGGCGCCGACGGTATAATACTCATTTGCAACAGCGACGTCGCAGACGTGAAGATGAGAATGTTCAACGCTGACGGCAGCGAAGGAAAGATGTGCGGCAACGGAATACGTTGCGTGGCTAAGTACTGCTACGACAACGCAATCGTCAACAAGAAAGAAATGGAGATAGAAACGCTCAGCGGTATCAAAAGCGTGCAGATAAAGACTCAAAACGGCATGGCTAAATCCATTACCGTAGATATGGGCAAAGCGGAACTCAATCCGCGCAAAGTTCCCGTAAAACTCGACGGCGACAGCGTTGTCGCGAAAAAATGCAAAGTCGGCGACAAAGAGTACCAGATCACCTGCGTGTCTATGGGCAATCCGCATTGCGTCGTATTCGTACCGCACGTAGAGAACATTGACATTGAAAAGGTAGGACCTAAGTTTGAAGAAAGTCCGCTTTTCCCTGAAGGAGTAAACGTGGAATTCGTCAAAGTGATCGACAAACATACTTTGAAAATGAGAGTATGGGAGAGAGGTTCGGGCGAAACTTGGGCTTGCGGAACCGGCGCGTGCGCGGTAGCGGTAGCGGCTGTGCTCAACGGATATTGCGATAAGGATAAAGAAGTTACCGTCAAACTTCTCGGCGGAGATCTTAAAGTAAGATATACCGACGGCGGAGTATTTATGACAGGCGACGCATTAAAAGTATACGACGGAGAGGTAGAAGTATGACAAAGTATATATTCGTAACGGGCGGAGTAGTATCGGGACTAGGTAAAGGCATAACTATGGCGTGTCTGGGCAGATTGCTCAAATCCAGAGAGTTGAAAGTAATGGCTCAAAAACTGGATCCGTATATCAACGTTGACCCCGGTACGATGAATCCTTACGAACACGGCGAAGTTTACGTTACAGAAGACGGAGCGGAAACCGATCTCGACCTTGGACATTACGAAAGATTTATTGATATCGAACTCAATAAGTATTCCAACCTTACCACCGGCAAGGTGTACTGGAACGTACTTAATAAAGAAAGACAGGGCGACTATCTTGGCAAGACGGTACAGGTAATACCGCATATCACCAACGAGATAAAAGAATTTGTCTACAGCGTAGGCAAGAAGTCCAACGCGGACATCGTACTTACCGAGATAGGCGGTACGATAGGCGATATAGAGAGCCAACCGTTTTTGGAAGCGATAAGACAGATATCGCACGAAGTCGGCAGGGGAAACTGCCTGTTCGTTCACGTTACGCTCGTGCCGTATATCAAATCCAGCGGAGAGCAGAAATCCAAACCTACTCAGCACTCGTGCAAGGAACTTATGGGATTGGGTATCAATCCGGATATTATCGTATGCCGTTGCGATATGCCTATGGAAAAAGGCGTACTTGATAAAATCGCGCTTTTCTGTAACGTTGCGCCTGATTGCGTAGTGGAAAACCTTACGGTTGATATACTTTACGAAGCGCCAATGATGTTGGAGAAAAGCAAACTCAGCGAAGTCGTGTGCAGAGAACTCAATCTCGATACGCCTAAACCGGATATGAAAGAATGGACGGATATGTTGGAGCGTATCAAGTCCAGAAAAGAAGAAGTTTCGATTGCGATAGTAGGAAAATACGTCAAACTTCACGACGCTTATCTTTCGGTTGCAGAAGCGCTCAGACACGGCGGATATGAAAATTCGTGTATAGTCAATATAAAATGGATAGAAGCGGAAGATATTACCGACGACGCGTCTTGCGAGAAATTGCTCAAAGACGTCGACGGAATACTCGTACCCGGCGGTTTCGGCGACAGGGGAGTAGA
>JAIEEW010000109.1 GCA_029067255.1 Clostridia bacterium
GTAAATTGCTCAAAAATCAAGCAATTTTTCACTATAAGTATACAATAATGAAAATCGTTTGGCAATATCTCGGGGTCAGGAAAAGTACACCTTTCCTGACCATATATAAAAATGGGGTAAAAATGGATATTAGGAAAAGGAAAATAAAAGGCATATTTGTCTTAACGGCGTTGTTAATACTATGCTTGTGCGGGGCAAGCGTATTATCGTTTTTTACGCCTAAAAAAACAGTAAATGCAATTAAGATAGAGAATATTGCAAGTCAATCCACAAATTTAGGCGAAATGCTTTTGGACGGGTATGAAAATGACCCTACAGGCATAGGCAAAATATTTGACGGAGACATATTTTGGGAGTTGGTAAGCCAAATAAGCGGAGTATCTAATCCAAATGAGAGTACTTTGGACAATTTAACAATGCCTAAGACGTCAGCGGATTTTAGAACAAACAACAACGAGTTGGGCAACGGGACAAAGGACATAGTAGTACAAATAGGAAAAAAGAAGTGGATAGCGACGTATTTGTCTACGAATAATAGCGGAGAACCTATCCTTACCTTATGGCTTGCGAATTCGGCAACTACTGTCCGTTGGAACGAGAAAGTTACCGACGCAATGGGTAAATACCCCAGCAATATGTACGGTACTAGTGAAATGAGAGCGGTTACGTTGAACAACGGTGGCGGATATGCGGTAAATTATAACGATACGTCTTTGAAACCCGTATCGCAAAGCGCAAGCAGCGAATGGGCGATGTACACAATGGATAAGGCTCAAAAAGTGGAAAGTATAAAAGAGTTTATAGAAGTACCGGACAATATGAGTTGGCAACACAATCAAGTGGCGAAAGGAAACGTTACGTCTTCAGCGTATACAGGATCGTATAACTACAATAACAACAACGATGCGTTAGATATAGGCGGAAGTTATTCTTCAACGTACAATTATTTGACGAATGCGACGGTAGATACAGATGGATATAAGGGCTGGGCAAACGATACGTTATGGCTTCCTAGCGTGGCAGAAACAGGCGTAAGCGGGGTAGAAGGAATATGGAAAACAACCGATTCTTCACGCGCAAATGGCGTGGATTCGTGGTTGCGTTCGGCTGGTTACCAGCCTACCTATAATTCATACAAACTGTTGGACTCTGGCTCGAAAATAAATAGCGATTATGTTAATCATTCCACCCACGCAGTTCGCCCTGCGTTTCACTTGAATTTAGCGAAAGTTAGCGAAGTGGTTACGCTTCCCACGCCACAAGTTAAAGGAGATGCGAAGAAGTATTACGATAAATCGGCAACGTCGACGTTTGAACTTGAAAATATAGATTTGTCGAAGACTAATATAAATATCGTAGCAAAAGATATGGACGGGAATTCTATAACTGCGCCGACGTTTAGCGTAAGTAGCGGAGTGTTGTCGTTCAGCGCGAGCGAAGTAGGCGAGTATACCGTTCAAGCAACGCCGAAGAGCGGAGAGTGTTGGGTGGATGGAAATAACGATACGAAAGAATATAAATACAAGATAGTATATCGAGTAACTCCGATGAGATTTGCGTCAAGCGCAAACGGGTTGGTCTATAAAGGAAGCGAACACTATTTGGAAGTGGAGAATTATGATGAGAATTTAATGACGTTGACGCTATCGCCTGGGACGGAGTTTGGGCAAATACCTGCGGGAGAGAGCAATGCGGGAAAGTACGCGTTGTGGGCATTGAATGCGGGTAACGGATACAAAGCGACGGTATCGTTGAAAAATACCGGTTTTATGGAATGGACAGACAATACGACGTCGCCTAAGAGCGATCTTACTTTTGATATATCCCAAAAAGCGTTGACAGTACTGTCTACGGGGTTGTGGAGTACGGAAGTATATACGGGAAAAGAATATGAAGTGTCTTATGACTGTAGCGATTTGGATATAGGAAAACTTAGATTTTCCGCGTATTACACGGGCGGCGGAATAACAAATGAAGAAAAAATCGACGATCCGCTAGTATCGCAGACTGATAAGAAATTGACGGTAAGATTACCTAGACTGTCAGATAAAGGAACGTATAAATATATCTTAAAACTAGCCGACGGAATACCTGCAAACCAGAATTATACGTTGACGTACGACAACAACTTTACTGTAGGCAACAAACAGATAAGTCTGACAAATGCGGATATAGTATGGAGATATGCTAATACGCATATAGCGGGCGGAGCGTATAATACCATAAGTCAAAGCGATCTTGACGCGAATGGGGTGTTCAACGTAGATTACAATGGAGCGGATTACGTATTTGAAGTGGACGTGTTGGCGTTGAAAGATGACGTAAGAGACAGTATTGAATACGAGTATACTGGTGAATTGCAAAAGTCTGACGTAGAAACAAGCGGAGCGGAATATTTGGCGACGTTTAAGATAAAGGCTAAAAACGGAAATACGAGTATAGATATACTTACGCCAACGTTTACGTTGAAATGGAAAATAAACAAGATAAAGTTTGATTTTAGCAAAGTAAAATGGAACTACGATGCTGCAAAACCTTTTAAGTACAATGAAAATCCGCAGACGGTGAAGTTGGACGGATTGCCTGTGGAATTGGAGAATTGCGTAAAATACGGCGGCAACAGCGGAGTAGACGTAAGGACGTATCACGCCGTTGTACAAAGCATAACGATAACGGACAGTAAGATAAGAAACAACTATGTGTTGCCGATAATAAAAGACACAACGACCTATATATACAACGGCGACGGAAATGACGTGGAATGGGAACTGGATTGGGATATAACGATAGGCAGTCTAAATTTGGAATGGGGCAACGTAGTAGAAAAAGACGATCCAAACGGAAAGACGTTCGAATACCCTATCGTTAGCGAATTGTACAAAGACTACGTAAAGTGTTATGAATATTATAGAGAAAACGATTATGTGAACGGAGTGGCAATAGGCGCGCCGATAAGTTTAGATGACATAACGGTAATACCTGAGAAAGAAGAACGATACTGGGCGGTAGCGGTATTAGCGGATTTTTATAACGGCAAATACGAGATCACAGGATTGACGAAAGCGACAACGTTCAGCGTAGGATCGTACAAAAAAGCGATTGTAATCAAGATGAGCGAAAAGGAGTATGAATACGACGCCCAGGCGCACGGAAACGAATGGACGGTGGAAAACGGAACGCCGCGAATGGTAGTGGCAAAATACTATGCGTTGGAAGAAGACGGCAGCGAAATATTATTAGACGGCGCGCCGGTAGACGCGGGAAAGTATGTGATAAGATTTGAAGTGGCGAGCGGTTATGAAGCAATCTATGAGATGGGCGTAAAAAGAATAGCCTATGAAATAACAAAAGCGAAGATAAAGGTAGAGTGGGACAGTGAAGGAAAGAAACCCGAGATAAGCGGATTGAGCGCGGAAGAGAAAGAGAAAATAGAGTATGAGTATTATGACGAAAACGGAAATAGCGTAGAACAAAGCGAACTCGAAAGCGGAAATACGTACAAGGTAGTGGCGAAGATAAAGGATGAGCACGTAGGCAATTATGAGTTTGTAGACGGAGAAGGGGTAATATTGGCTCAACCTAGCGTAAGCGGAGAGTATGAGTTCGAGTATAAGGACGAGAGTCAAGACCCCAACGAACCTGACGATCCGAACAACCCGAATAATCCTATAAATCCCGACGATCCTAATTCGCCAGATGATCCTGACGGAGATAATAACAACGGCGGAAGTGGTAATGTAGATTTCGATAAAGCAGTAGCAATACTCAAGGAATGGTGGCAAGCGATAGCGAGCGGAGTAAGTATAGTCCTGATATTGTTATTCACAGCGAAAGGCATAGGTTACGCAAGTAAGAGAAAAGAGAATAAGAAGACGGTAGAGAGCAAATACAAGACGTTCTATGCGACTACAGGTTTGTTTGGACTTAGCATGACCAACTGGACGATAATAGCGAGCGTGTTGATGGGCGTTGCGTTGCTTTCATTCGTATTTATGCTAATAGAAAAACGCGGATATAAGAAGTCTGTAAGAGAACTCGAAGACGCGAAAGAAGAGTACGCGAGAAACAGAGAAGAAATGCTGTATATGAGAATGAGCGGAAATAATGGAAATATGCAAGGACAGGGATATGCGTACGCTCAACCGAGTTTGGGAGCGGAAGAGATACGCGGAATAGTGTCAGAAACAATGACAGCGTTGTTACCTGGTATGCAACAAATGCTTCCGCAACAAGCGTCTACAAATGACGAGTTTATGCAAAAACTTATAGACCAGAATGCGGATAATGAGAAACGCATGGAGAAATTGATAACAAAACTATCTGCGCAGACAAGTGAAAAGGTAATAGAAAGAGAAGTAGCGACTACGATAGCAAGCGACGAAACAATAAAGCAGATGCTCAAAAATCAAGAGAAGTTGATGGAAAAAATTCTCGAACTGTCTGCTAATAAGAATACGGAGAAAGAGATAGTAGAGAAAATAGTTGAAGTACCCGTAGAGAAAGTGGTCGAAAAAGAAGTAGTAAAGGAAGTTCCTGTTGAAAAGATAGTGGAAGTTCCGGTCGAAGTCGAGAAAATCGTAGAGAAAGAAGTAGTCAAAGAAGTAAAGGTAGAAGTACCTGTCGAAGTGGAAAAGGTAGTGGAGAAGATAGTAACCATACCGGCAGATAAACCTGCGCCCAAAGCAAAGACAGTCGCTCCCAGACTTACACTTGACGAAGCGTATGCAAAACTGTCTGCTAAACAGAAGAAGTTCTTTGATACGATAAAAGAATACGCAATGAGCAAGGATAAATGCAAAGAGAAGAAGTCAACGTATTATATCTTGCTGGGACAGTCTTCAGTAAATCCGCTAGTAAAATTGACAATAAAGAAAGACTGTACGGTAGC
>JAIEEW010000011.1 GCA_029067255.1 Clostridia bacterium
TCCAAAGCGTAGTCGTATTATGCTACCCCGACGGCAGTTACGTCAGCGGCAGCGGCAGAACTTACGGCAAGATTATAGACGAATATCGCGGAAACAACGGCTTTGGCTACGACCCGATTTTTCTCAGCGACGAACTCGGCAAAACTTTCGGCGAAGCGGTAATGGAAGAGAAAAACAAAATTTCCCACAGAAGTCGCGCTCTTAAAGACTTGTTTTCCAAAATATGAGTTAATTGCGAAAACGCTAAAAAGTCGGTCGAATGGCGCGACTTTTTTCTTTTACGCGTTTAAGTATTTGACATATTATATAAAAAGTAGTAGTTTAGTTAGTATGAAAAATATTATTGTAATTTCCGACACTCACAATAGGCTTCCGTCTTCCGAAAGGTTTTGGGAAACGCTGGATATGTCCGATTACATTTTTCATTTAGGCGACGGAGTTCGAGATATAGAAAAACTAAAAGAAGCCTTCCCTGACAAACTTGTTTACGTCTACGGCAACAACGATTTCAAATCGTCAGAACTGGAAAAGACGGTAGATATAGAAGGCGTGAAATTTTTTCTTACGCACGGGCACAATTACAAAGTAAAGTCTTCCACTGCCGCGCTGCATCTTCGCGGATTGGAAGTAGGCGCCGACTGCTGTCTTTACGGACACGTCCACCGTCCGGACAGCCAAGATTTTGGGAATATAAAACTTATAAATCCCGGCTCGCTGACGTATTCGCGTACTTACTGCTTTATGACGGTAAAAGACAAAAAGATAATGTCGAGAATCGTACAGGCGGAATTTTAATTTAGACACGACTAAAGAAATATAAACGAAAGGTTGAACTATGAAAAGAACTGACATCAGAAACATTGCAATAATAGCGCACGTCGACCACGGCAAAACGACTATGGTAGACCAACTTCTCCGTCAAAACGGAATTTTCCGCGCCAACGAAGCGGTTGTGGACAGAGTTATGGACAACGGAGATATCGAAAAAGAAAGGGGTATAACAATACTCGCCAAAAACACCGCGGTTCATTATAAAGGCGTAAAAATAAACATTATTGACACGCCTGGACACGCCGATTTCGGCGGTGAAGTAGAACGCATACTGTCGATGGTCGACGGCGTATTGCTTCTCGTCGACGCGGTCGAAGGCTGCATGCCCCAGACAAGATACGTTCTCAAAAAAGCGTTGGGACTTGACAAAAAAGTCGTTGTCGTAATCAACAAAGTTGACAGAGGCGGAGATCCGAATCAAGTCATTGACGAACTTATCGATTTGTTTTTCGAACTGGGCGCGAGCGACGACCAACTGGATTTCGTTACCGTTATGGCAAGCGCAAAACAAGGCTGGGCAAGTCTTGAAGTAGGCGTTGTCGGTACTGATATGACTCCCCTACTCGATACTATAATCGAACAGATTCCCTGTCCCGAAGGCGACGATACCGACGGCTTGCAAACAATAGTCTGCAATATAGATTACGACGAATACGTCGGCAGAATAGGTATAGGTAAAATAATAAGGGGAACCATAAAGAGCGGCCAACAAGCCGTAATATGTCATGCGGACGGAACGCATCATCAGGCTAAAATTTCCAAACTTTATCAATTTGAAGGCTTGAAAAGAGTGGAATGCGAAAGCGGAAGCGTAGGCGACATTGTCGCTGTAAGCGGCGTGGAAAATCTAAATATCGGCGAAACGATATGCAATACAGACAAAATAGAAGCACTGCCTTTCGTAAAAATCGACGAACCTACTCTGTCAATGCTATTTATGGTAAATAATTCGCCGTTCGCCGGAAAAGAAGGAAAATTCGTTACGTCAAGACACCTTCGCGCCAGACTTTTCAAAGAAGTGGAAACCAACGTATCCATGAGAGTGGAAGAAACAGACTCCCCCGACTGCTTCAAGGTATTCGGAAGGGGCGAACTTCATCTGTCGATACTTATTGAAACAATGCGTCGCGAAGGCTACGAATTTCAAGTATCCCGTCCTAAGGTAATCTATAAAGATATCGACGGCGTGAAATGCGAACCTGTCGAAGAACTCATAGTAGACGTACCCGAAGAATACGTAGGCGCGGTAATGAATAAAATAGGCGCAAGAAAGGGCGACCTTAAAAATATGTTGCCGGACGGCAGGGGCGGTACTAAACTTGAATTTGACATTCCCGCGCGTTGCCTTATCGGCTACCGCAGCGAAATGCTGACCGATACAAGGGGATTTGGAGTAATGCACCACGTCTATAAAGGTTATGAACCTTACAAAGGCGATATTCAGGAACGCAATAGGGGTTCGCTTATCGCATGGGAAGACGGCGCGACTACTTCTTACGGACTATTCAACGCGCAAGAACGCGGCAATCTCTTTATCGGCGCGGGAGTAAACGTATACGAAGGAATGATAGTCGGAGTCAATTCTAGAGAAGACGATATGGTCGTCAACGTATGTAAGAAAAAGCAACTTACCAACAACCGCGCAAGCGGTAGCGAAGAAGCGCTCAAACTCATTACCCCGACAATCATGTCG
>JAIEEW010000110.1 GCA_029067255.1 Clostridia bacterium
TAGAATAAATAAAGTAATACTTTCTACAATTATCTTAAGAGTACAGAGAAATGATTCTTTACCCGTCATATTGAGCGAACGGAGAAGTGATTCCTACCCGTCATATTGAGCGAAGCGTAAGCGAAGTCGAAATATCTAGTTCAATAACAATCAGTATATAAGTCCGACTAAAATCGGAGAGTAGCGTAGATTTTGCGTTTGGTCGGGAAAAGCGAAGTCGAAATATCTAGTATAATATATAATAATTATATAAGTACTAAAAACGAGAATCGCTATTTTTGAATGATGGAAATTACTAAAACTCGTTTAATTTCCCGTTGAGTTCTGCCAAAAGTTTGCAATCTGCTTTTACGACTTTTCTATCGTAGGTTACGATTCCGTTGGTTTCGTCTTGCACGTCGGAAAGTTGGGTATAGATTGACGCGCACAGTCCTTGTTCTTTGGCGGGTATAATTTCTTTTTCCCAAAGATTTTTTATTGCGAGATTTAGTTTTTCTTTATCTTTGAATTTGGCGTATCCGAAAGTTTTATCGGAAAACGTATGATTTTTCAGAGAAAGACTGTATCCGCCGAATTCGCTTAGAATTACGGGCCGCTTTTCTTTTTTGGGCATTTTGAAAGGAACGAAATACTTGTGGATACTTCTTAGTTCTCCGCCTTGATCGCTCCAACCGCTCGCGTGATCGATAAGTCGAGTGGAATCCAACGCTCGCAAGTGATCGCAAACTTTCAGGCTGTCAAACTGTCCCCATCCTTCGTTGAAAGGAGTCCACAGCGCGATAGACGGGGTATTGTAGAGTTGACGTGTAATTTCTTGCATTTCGCAATAATAAAGCCGTCTGCCTTCTTCGTCTTTTCTGGAATAAAAAGCATATCGGTCGTCTTTGACCTTAATACCGATATTCGGCAATATAAGTATAGCGGATTCTTTGTAATTGCCGCCGCCGTTGATGAAGTCTTGCCAAACTATCATGCCCAGCCTGTCGCAGTGGTAATACCAGCGCATGGACTCTATCTTGATATGTTTTCTTAAAGTGTTGAAACCGCATTTTTTGGCGAGTTCGATATCGTAAATCATTGCTTCGTCGCTCGGCGCGGTATAAAGTCCGTCAGACCAGTATCCCTGATCGAGAAGTCCCGTCATGAAATAAGGCTTGTCGTTGAGCATAAAACAGTGTTTTCCGTCTGCGCGCTTTCCGATAGAGAATTTACGCATAGCGAAATAACTTCTTACCGTATCTTCTTTATAAATTGCTTCAAATTGATAAAGATATGGGGTGTCAGGCGTCCACAATATCGGATCATCTAATTTGATTTCTATTTTGCCGTTGTCAGTTGAGTATTCTTTTCCGTCTTCGGTAATTATCTTGAAAGAAGTTCCGCCGTCGCTTGTCGTCGCAATTACGCTTACAAGCGAATTGTCAACGTCGGGGGTAATTTTGAGCGATCTAATATAGTTTTGCGGCAGGTATTCTAGCCATACGCTTTGCCATATTCCCGAAGTGGGAGTATACCATATTCCGCCATGTTTGCTTTTTTGTTTTCCGCGACTGATAGGTTTGCTGTCCGACGGATCGACTACGCATACCGTCAAAAGGTTGTCTTCTTGTAAAAATTCTGTTATATCAATTTCAAATGCCGTATATCCGCCGATATGCGAGCCGACGAATTGTCCGTTGATAAATATCTTGCATTCGTAATCCACCGCGCCAAAATGCAATAAAGCGGTTTTGTTTTTTTTCTGTCGTGAAAAGTGAGTTTTGTATATCAATACTTCGTCGGGTAGAGTAGTTCTTCCTACTTCCGACAAAAGACTTTCAGGGGAGAATGGCACCCGTATTTTTATTTTACATTCTGTTTTTTCTATATCGGGGGATGATAAATCTCCTTTTGCGAAAGCGCATTGCCAGTATCCGTCGAGCGGTTGCCAGTTTTGTCTTTGAAATTGCGGACGCGGGTACTGTGTCGTGTTTACGTTTTCCGACCAAATAGTTTTTAGTTCTTTCATAATTTTCACCTTTATTTAATTATACCTTAAAATCTAGGCGTATGCAAGGCTAATTTTCGTCGGAGAAGAGAATATTAGACAAAATAGGACAAAAAAAAGACGGTCTTGCGACCGTCGATTTTTATTAGTTTAGAATTAGGAATTCATAGACTGGAAGAACTCCATAACTTCTTGGATAGTAAGATTCTTTACATCCTTGTAATCGTCGAGATCGGAAGGCAAGGAAGAATCTACTTCAGCGCAGTTCTCGATAGAAGTTGACATGTTGACTTTTACCCACGATTTGCTATCTTCGGTATTGTTTTCGAAAGTGAAGTTGATATCGAGTTTAGCGCCTTGGAAGGTTTTTGTCGCTTTGTCGGATACAAGTATTATAGAACATTCGCCGAGAGAAGCCATTTTAAGGAAATCTTCTTCATCACTAGCGCCTGCATAGAGATCCGCTATCATTTCTTTTGTGAACACGTATTTGATACGGGTATAATCGCCGCTGTCGTTGATATACGCTTTGAATGTATTGTTATACATTTCTACGATTTTGTCGTAATCCATTTCGCAAACGATTTCGCCGATCGTGTAAACTGCGGTGTCAACGAATTGAGACGAAACGCTGGAAATCATATTGTTGATCGATTCGCCGACGAGACCGAGATCTGCCGTAGCCTTTACTTTAAGAGCGCTGTCGCCGAAACCGATGTTGGTATAGGTGGTTTTGTCTTTACCGTAGACGCCGACATTGAGTTTCTTGGACTCGGTTTTGTCGCCTTTGACACTCGTTCCTTCGGATACGCCGGTAACAGCCATTGCGCTTCCGTCAAACAGATAAGCGCCGCTTGCGCTAACGTCCGTTATAAGATTATTTTTAGAGTCTTCGGATTCGCCGCCCATTTCGCTTCTTGACGTAATGCTCATTTTAACGCCTTTCCAGCCTTTAATTGCAGCATCGTCGTCGGATGCAGTTGCGAGAGTTTCGGTGGAATCTCCGCTCATGGACGCGCTAGCGCTGTCCCACATATTTTTTGCTTCTTCTGCTGTGGCTTCTTTTTTGAAATTTCCGTCGAACATAGACGCAGGCTTACAAGCGGCTAAGGAGCACGCCATAACTACGATAAGAACTACGGACAATAAAGCGCACAGTTTCTTTTTCATAGAATTACCTCCTGAAAATAAAATTATTTCTTAATATTATATTACGCCTATTAAAATAGCGTGTCAAGAGATTCAAATGAAAAATGTCGAATTAACGCTTTTTTCTATCGATAAACCCCCTGTTTTATGGCGAATAACGGTTGATTCCTGCTCCGAAATCGCTTTCGAAGCAGGAAAATTATTATCTGCAGCATCTAAAGAAACAAGGGCAGGCGAATCGGAAGTTGTTGCAGCAGCGGCTCTGCGGGCAAGAGTTATTACACATATTGCCGCAGCGATTTTGCCAGCAACAGTTGTTGCCGAAATTGCGACGACAGTTTTGTTGGCAAGAGTTGTTACACATATTACCGCAGCGATTTTGCCAGCAACAGTTATTGCATGAATTGCAGCAGTCGCAACAGCGGCAACCGAAGACCTTTACAATGACTTGCGGCGACGGAGTTTGCCTTATTACGGTATACACGGGATTGCTGTAACTTACTATCGGCGTTTGAGCGGAAAAGTCGGTTGCGTTGGAAACGTTTACTATTGTAGCCATATCAGTTCACCTCCGCGTCGAATTCTACCGTTACCGATGCTCCCGCTCCAAGATTGGGAAGAGTAAATCCACTTTGCGGATTGTATGCGGGGTAGGCGACGTTGTTTATTTTTACGCTTCCCGGAACGAACGTAGTTCCCGCAGGAATGTGGTCGGTGAATAGTACGTTGGTTTTTTCAAGCGTTCCGGTATTCGTTATTACGCTTGTATAATGCAAGTTATCGCCTTTTACGGCGTACGCTTTGTCTACGCTTTTTACGACTGTGATTCTGTCAGAGATAACGTCTACGGAAACGGTATTAGTGTTTTCGCTGAAATTGACGTTGCCGCGTTCGGGGTCGTCGACGGTGTAGTTGAGCGTGGCAAAGTCTGTTACGGGCGTCTGAGTCATCGGACTGTTCGCGCGGATCGTATAAGTTACGGGGACGGACTGTCCTACGTCGAGATCGGGCAGAGCAAAACCCGCTATCGGATCGTAAGTCGGTTGGGAAACTCCGTTTACGGTTACGCTTCCCGGAACGTACGTCGCTCCGTTTGACATTGAGTCTTTGAAATACATATTGAAGAGTTTCGTCTGCGAGTTGTTTGTGATCAAGACGGTGTGCAGAGAATTTTCGCCTTCCCGTATAAACGTCTTATCGCCGCTCTTGACTTTGGGTACGGAATAGGTCAGTATTTCCGTATTTACGATATTGCTGTCTTCTTCGCCGGACTCTGTTTGCCCGTCCGGAAGGACAAAGTTAAAGGTTATATTCGATTGATTTGGTATTATCATATTTTTTTCTCCTTAGTTTACTTGTACTTGAAAAGTTACGGTAGCGCTTGCCTGCGGGGGCAGGTTGGTTACAAAGAAACCCGTTTGCGGATCATACGCCGGATAGTTTGTTCCGTCGATAAATACGGAACCCGCTACAAAACTCGTTCCCGCAGGGATTTCGTCCTTGAACGTTACGTTCGTTACTGGTACGCTGCCTGTGTTTTGGATTATCGACGTATACGTCAAGATATCGCCTTTTATCGCGAAAGCCTTGTCTACGCTTTTAGTAACTGTCATATCTTTAACTATAATATAAACCGCTACCGGATTTGAGTTGGAAAAGCCTGTCGCGGGGTATTCGGCGAACGGGAAGAGTTCGTAATCGGCTCTCGCTATATTGAATATGGGATTTGAAATAGGCAACGAGTTTGCC
>JAIEEW010000111.1 GCA_029067255.1 Clostridia bacterium
CTTTTTGCGTATTTATAATCCGTTTTGCCGTCAGTACATTCGTCGAAAGCCATTATTATGTCTCCGCCTAATTTATTCTGAACTTCTATTGATTCTTCCGGCCCCATAAAATGACGCGATCCGTCTATGTATGAAGAAAACGTTACGCCGTCAGGCGAAATCTTTCTCATTTTTGACAGCGAAAATACCTGAAATCCGCCGCTATCTGTCAAAATCGGCTTATCCCAGTTCATAAATTTATGCAAACCGCCCGCTTTTTCAACAAGATCTGCGCCCGGTCGCAAATACAAATGATACGTATTAGCAAGTACTATAGTCGCTTTCGCGTCTTCAACGTCTTTCGGCGTAAGCGCCTTAACAGTCGCATTTGTACCTACCGGCATAAATACAGGCGTATCTATCACTCCGTGCGGCGTAGTAAATCTCCCCACTCTCGCGCCAGACTGTTTGCACACTTTTATTACTTCATACTTAAAATTTTCCGACATATAATAACTCCGTTTATCCATCAATTATGCGAAAGCGTTAGTCAAATACATTGCTATCTCTTTCTCGCTGTATGTTTTCTTTTTTCCTTTTTCTTTGACTGTTAGATACCTATTGTAGTAATATTCAAATAATTCAGGTCCTGTAATTTCATCAAAACCTACGTTGAACTCTGTTCCCATATACTCATATATTTTATCTAACTCTTGCCAGCCGTTTTCATCACTATATATGTCAAATCTTACACAGTAATAATGTCTATAATCATAATAATATCCTGTTACACTGTATACCTTTAGATAACTTTCTTGCTCAACAAGCCTACTAAGTTTAGTAAATACAGCCTGTGAAAACTCATCAGTGAAGATATCAGAATCATCTTCACAAGCACAGAGACTTGTTAACGCAACAGCAATTAAAATAAATGCACAACATACGAATTTGAATTCCTTTTTCATTTCAAATCTCCATCACAATAAACCTAGCCTATACGATCATCATAGCGTCGCCGAATGAAAAAAAGCGATATCTCTCTCTCACCGCAGTGTTATATGCACCAAGGGTATTCTCTCTGCCTATAAATGCGCTGACGAGCATAATCAACGTAGACTCAGGCAAATGGAAGTTCGTTATCAAACCTTTTACAACTTTGAATTTGTAGCCCGGATAAATAAAAATCTGCGTTTCGCCATTGCTCGGCTTGACAAGTCCGTCTTCTCCAACCGCGCTTTCGACGACTCTTACGGAAGTAGTTCCTACGCAAATTACTCTTCTTCCGTCTTTTAATGCGGAATTTATTATATCAGCGTTTGCTTCGTCCACTTCGTAATACTCGCTGTGCATTTTATGTTTGAGAATATCGCTTTCCTTTACAGGGCGAAACGTTCCCAACCCGACATGCAATAACACTTTCGCAATTTGAACTCCGTTTGACTGCAACTTATCCAACAGTTCTGGCGTAAAATGCAATCCCGCCGTTGGCGCGGCCGCCGAACCGTCTATCTTGCTATACACCGTCTGATATCTGTTTTTATCCTGTAATTTTTCAGTAATGTAAGGCGGAAGCGGCATATTACCTATCTCGTCGAGAATATTTTCGAAGACTCCGTCAAATATAAATTTTACTGTACGAATTCCTTCTTCACCGAATCCTATTATCTCGCCTTTCATTGCTCCGAAATCCAGCATTGTACCAATCTTTAGTTTTTTGGCGGGTCTGGTTATACATTCCCACACGTCGTACTCCTTACGTTTAAGAAGTAAAACTTCAGTATTTTTTTCTATTGTTTTGTCTGTTCTCGGAAGTCGCGTCGCAAAGATTCTTGCGGGAATAACTTTCGTATTATTGATCACAAGTACGTCTCCCGCTCGCAAATAGTCGCATATATCATAAAAATGCTTATGTTCTATTGCCCCGCTGTCCTTGTCATACACCAACATTCGGGAAGAGTCTCTCGGCTCAACAGGAGTTTGCGCTATCAACTCTTTGGGCAGATCGTAATAAAAATCTTTAGTATCCATTACTTTTCCTCGCTATCCAGCATAGAAAGTTGCTCATACGCCGTTTGCGGCGCTTTTCTTCCAAAATGTCTATAAGCGTCGGGAAGACAGATACGTCCCCTAGGCGTACGCGCAATAAAAGTGATTTGCATAAGATACGGTTCGTAAACGTCTTCAATAGTTCCCGAATCTTCTCCTATGGACGCCGCTAAAGTGTCAAGTCCTACCGGACCGCCGTTGAATTTATCTATAATAGTAAGGATAAGTTTTCTATCGATACTGTCCAATCCCAACTTATCTATTTCCATTTTACCCAAAGCGATATCAGCCATCTTTTCGTCAATTATGCCTTCAGCCATCACTTCGCTGTAATCGCGTACGCGTTTGAGAATTCTGTTGGCTATTCTTGGAGTTCCCCGACTTCTGCGAGCGATTTCAAACGCTCCGTCCTTAGTAATTTCCACGTTAAGAAGTCCTGCGCTACGCGTAACGATACTTGCAAGTTCTTCGGGAGTATACATTTCCAAACGGCAATTTACGCCAAATCTATCCCTTAACGGCGACGTAAGCATACCCGCTTTTGTAGTCGCGCCGATAAGCGTAAATTTAGGCAACGCAAGTCTTATACTTCTCGCGCTAGGTCCCTTACCTACCATAAAATCCAAAGCGTAATCTTCCATTGCGGGATATAAAACTTCTTCAACGTTACGGTTGAGCCTATGTATTTCGTCAATAAATAACACGTCTTTTTCGTTAAGATTTGTTAATATAGCCGCAAGATCCGCCGCTTTTTCTATAGCCGGACCGGAAGTTATGCGAATTTGAGAATTCATTTCTCCCGCAATAATATGAGCAAGCGTAGTTTTACCTAATCCCGGCGGTCCGTACAAAAGAACGTGATCCAAAGCCTCGTCTCTTGCAACTGCGGCTTTTATATAAATCTCCAAATTTTCTTTAATTTTTTCCTGACCGACATAATCGGACAT
>JAIEEW010000112.1 GCA_029067255.1 Clostridia bacterium
AGACATAATAGCGCTTATAAAACCGCAATTTGAAGCGGGAAGTAAATTTTTGAGCAAGAGCGGAATAATACTCAGCGACAAGATTAGAAAGCAAGTATGCGTTGAAATCAAAAACTTTGCATTAGATTTAGGATTCGAATATAAAAACATTACGGTTGCGCCGATTAAAGCAAATAAAAACGTAGAATTTTTAATATTTTTATGCAAACCTATTGAATAATTATGCGAAAATCGTTATAATTAAATTATGAAAATCGGTATAAGGATAAATCTAAAAAGAGATATAAACGCAAAAGCGGCAAAAGTTTTCTGCAAAAAACTTGAAGAAAACGATTTACCGTACAAAGTTTGCGACAATGCGAGCGAATTTTTCGACGCGCGCAAAATTGCCGCTTCGTCAGAAGTGTTCAAGTGGTGCGATATTGTGGTATCGTTTGGCGGCGACGGCACCATGCTTGACGCTGTTCGGAATCTCGTTGATAATCGTCCTATACTTGGAATAAACATGGGTAAAATAGGCTTTTTGACAGAAATCGATGAGAATGAAATAGATTATGCGGTAAAATGTCTTAAAGACAATACTTTCAATATAGAAACGAGAACTTTACTTAAAACCACTATAAACGGCAACGATTATTACGCTCTTAACGAGATCATTGTAAACAATCAAGATACTTGTCATATTTCTGCGTTTGATATCGATCTTGACGGAGTTCGCTCCGATAGCGTACGCAGCGACGGAATACTTGTCTCGACGCCGACTGGCTCGACTGCTTATTCACTTTCATGTAACGGCCCTGTATTGAGTCCCAGCGTTAAAGCGTTGATAGTCAACGCTATTTGTCCGCATTCTTTGCATAGTTGTCCTATGGTGATTGACGACGCTATAAGCATAAGAATATCTACCGAATCATCGCATATCAGAGTTATTACAGATGGAATAATCGTACACAAATCTCAAAACGGCATAGATATTTTAATAGAAAAAGCAGAGAAACATGCGTCTTTCATTAGATTTAAAAACGAAAATTTTTACAATAAACTGAGAAAAAAACTCAATTATTGGGGTGAATAAAATGAGTAATAAAACTAGACAGCAAATGTTATTAGATATAGTAACGTTGCACGAAATCGACAAGCAAGAAGATTTAGTAAGTATTCTGCATGAGTACGGAATTGACGTTACGCAGGCTACAATATCAAGAGATATCAAGCAACTTGGACTGGTAAAGGTGGCGGGCTCGACAAAAAAATATAGATATACACAGGTGCAATTCAGAGAAAAAGGTCTGAAAAATAAATATGACAACATCTTCAAAGAATGCGTACTTGGATTGCAAAGCGCGGGAAATATATTAGTCATAAAGACGGTGTCCGGCGCAGCCAACAGCGCAGGCGCCTATATAGATAATCTTATGATACCGACTATTCTTGGCACAATAGCGGGCGATGATACTATAATATGCGTTGCAACGACTGAAAAAGACGCTCAGGATGCTCTCAAAATGTTAAAGGATACGTTCTAAAATCTATGCTGAGTAATTTATCGATCAAAAATATTGCTTTGATTCAATCTCTTGACGTCAATTTTACGCAAGGATTGAATATTCTGTCTGGAGAGACAGGCGCGGGTAAGTCTATTATTATAGACAGCCTTAGTTTTGTTTTAGGAAAAAGGGCGGATAAATCTTTAATAAGATATGGAGAGACAACGGCGTCTGTAACTGCGGTTTTTGAAAATATTACTGAAAACACTAATAAAATGCTGGATGAATTCGATATTGAAAAAGATGAAGTACTCATATTGAAAAGATCCATGACAGTTGACGGCAAAAATTCTTGTTCGATAAACGGACAGAGAGTTACATTGAACACACTTAGAGAAATTGCTTCGACTATCGCTGATATTTACGGTCAACATGAAAGCGTAGCGGCATTGAATAGTTCATACCATTTATCAATAATTGACAAATACGGCGAAAAAACAATAGGTAAACTGAAAAAAACGCATAGCGAATTATATCATCGATATAACGATATCTGCGGAAAACTCAAAAAATACGGAACATTAAGCGACGTTAATAAAAATATCGATCTTCTGGAATATCAAATAAACGAAATCACCCAGGCAGATATACAAGAAGGAGAAGAAGACGAACTTATCGCTTTAAGACATAAACTTAATAATTCGCAAAATATTATATCAACGCTAAGCGAATGCTACAATCTTCTCAACGGCGACGAAAATGAAAATTTGCTTTCTGTTTTGTCGTATACAATTTCGCAACTCTCTAAAATATCAGGATATGACAACTCGTATGAAGAACTTTTAGATAGACTGGAATCGTGCAAGATAGAGATAAAGGATATTGCGACGACGGTTGCCGATATGGCAGAAAATAACCATTTTGATATGCATCAATATGAAGAATGCGAGCAGCGAATTGCATTGATCCGTTCATTAAAACGAAAGTACGGCAATACTGTTGAAGAGATTAACGCATATCTAAAAGATATTCAAGACGAATATGAATTTCTATCTGACGGAGAACAAAAAGTACAAGAATACGAAGAAGAAAAACGCGATTTAATAGAGAAACTCTATAGTAGTTCGTTGATTTTGCTTGACGAAAGAAAAAAAACTGCAGAAAAACTTTCAAGCGGAATATTAAAGGAATTGAAAGAATTAGGAATGCCATCCTGTAAATTTTTAACGGAATTTTCAAAACTACCGGAAATTGAAAATTTTTCGCCAGACTTAAACGGCGGCGTTGACGCAATCTTTATGTTCAGCGCAAACGCAGGTCAACCGGCAAAAGAATTGTCAAAAGTTATTTCTGGCGGCGAACTTTCAAGATTTATGCTTGCTATGAAGAAAATCATAGCGAATTTAGACGGTATTTCTACTATGGTATTCGATGAAATAGACACCGGTGTAAGCGGTAAAACCGCTCAGATAGTTGCTCAAAAAATGTTTGACATCTCCAAAGATAAGCAAGTACTTGCAATTACGCACTTACCGCAACTTGCGTCCATGTCAGATAGCCACTATCTAATAGAAAAATCCACTCGCAACGGAAATACTGTTACAGGATTGACGTTTTTAGATAATGAAAACCGAGTAAAAGAACTCGCAAGGCTTATTGGCGGACAGGATAACTCCACATACGCCGTTCCGCACGCAAAAGAAATGTTAGATTTTGCCGCAAGTTATAAAAATCGTTAATTTTATTAATCAATTATATTATTTTTGAAAAATTTATTTCAAACGGAATAAATTTATATTCATTTCTCAAACTAAATCCCGAGAGGTTTGACAATGAACGTAAATTTGAAGAAAAAGTTTTGTATATTTGCACTCGTAATTTTTATAATTCTTTCTGCCGTAACTTTATATA
>JAIEEW010000113.1 GCA_029067255.1 Clostridia bacterium
CCCTATGCCTTTAACGGAAAACGTAAGATCTGTACCGTTGCCGACAATCCTTACTTTGTCGGTCTTGTTGATCAAATCGACTAGCGGAGTCATCGCCCTTTCCATTTTTGAATAATCGAGATTGCATACGTTGAAGTACAGATCTTCGAACGCTTCCGTACTCATACCCGACATTTGGCTCATGCCCTGCGTAGGATATCTCAACACACACCACTTAGTATGCGCCACTCTTCTCTCGTGATGCACGGGATGCGAATATCCGATATTGTAGATATTGCGTTTTTCTTCCGGCACGTCGGAAAGTTCATAAGCGTTTTCGCCGCCCCTAATACCGATATACGCTTGCATTTTATCCATTCTGTAACAAGAAAAATCGCGCATTCTTTCGGCGAATTCCTTGTCCATGTCCATAAGTATCTGTCTTTGAACTCTGTTGTCGTAAATTTCCACAAACGGATACGCTCCCGCTTTGCGCGCCTGTTTGACCAACGCATTTACAAGTTGGTAGTCCACGCCCGTGGCTTCTATCAGGATATTCTCACCCTTTTTGAGTTCGCAAGAAAAGTCAATAAGGTTTTTTGCCAAAACGTTTATCCTTTCGTCAGTAAGCATAATATTATCTCCTTTATCCCCGCGTCTAGCGGATTGGATACTTATATTATATCCCTTTGAAAGGTTTTTGCAATTACTTTTTGAAAAATAAGATATCAAAAATTTATTTGGGGACCTTTGCCGCCCCGTTCAATAAAACGAAAATACTTGCAATTTATTTTCGCGTGTGTTAAAATCAATGTGATAATAAATTTGGAGGTCATTTTTATGCCACTTGTAACATCAAAAGAAATGTTTAAGAAAGCGTACGCAGGTCATTATGCTATCGGCGCTTTCAACGTAAACAATATGGAAATCATCCAAGGTATCGTAGAGGCTGCGACCGAAGAGAACGCTCCGCTTATTCTTCAAGTATCTTCCGGCGCAAGAAAGTACGCTAATCCTACTTATCTTCGCAAAATGGTTGAAGCGGCGGAAGAAGTAAGCCATCTTCCTATCTGCCTTCACCTTGACCACGGCGACACTTTCGAACTCTGTAAGAGTTGTATCGACGGCGGCTTCAACTCCGTTATGATCGACGGAAGCCACCACTCTTTCAAGGATAATATCGAACTCACAAAGAAAGTCGTAGAGTACGCTCACGACCACGGCGTAACGGTAGAAGGCGAACTCGGACGTCTTGCGGGCGTTGAAGACGACGTAAAAGTATCCGCTGAAGACAGTTCCTATACCCGTCCTGAAGAAGTAGAAGAATTCGTAACCAAAACGGGCGTTGACTCTTTGGCAATCGCTATCGGAACTTCGCACGGCGCGTTCAAATTCAAACCGGGTACCAAACCCCAACTTCGTTTCGACATTCTCGAAGAAGTAAGCAAAAGACTTCCCGAATTCCCGATAGTATTGCACGGCGCTTCGTCCGTACCGCAAGAATTCGTTAAGATCGTAAACGAGAACGGCGGCAAACTCAACGACGCTATCGGCGTACCCGAAGATATGCTCCGTCAGGCGGCTTCTATGGCAGTATGTAAGATAAACATCGACTCCGACTTGAGAATGGCTTGCACCGCAGGTATCCGCAAGCACTTCGTAGAGCATCCCGACCACTTCGATCCCAGACAGTATCTCGGCGACGCAAGAGCGAATATCAAATATATCGTTAAGCATAAACTTGTCAACGTACTCGGTTGCGCAGGCAAGGCTGACGAAATTCTCGGAAAGTAATAAATCGAAAAACATAAAAAGTACTCTCGCGGTTGCGAGAGTATTTTTTTATTCCGCGCTTTTAATTACAACGACAAAATGCCTTTTTTCATTTTGGATAAAAACCGAAACGCCGCCCTTGCGGACGACGTTCCGGTTACGTCCCGCAATCGTGAGGTGTCGGGATCGTAAATATTATGGATGTTTTTGACTGTATTTTGTTTTCCAAGGGCGTCGCCCTGTTGGGCGATGCCCCCGGATACGCTCCTTAATTTTAGGATGGACACAGGAGCGCAATTTTGGATATAGGGCTAATTATGTTTCGCTTGTCTCCCAGAATACCGAATATCTCGCTATCAGCGCGGATAACTCTTCTTCCGTAATCAAGCCTTTTCCTATCGCGACTTT
>JAIEEW010000114.1 GCA_029067255.1 Clostridia bacterium
AGATGTGGATACGCGACAGGGATACTTCCGGACTTTTGGTTGTGGCGAAAAATGACGCTTCGCATATAAATTTGCAAGAGCAGATCGCAAGTAAGTCTGCAAAAAGATTTTATTACGCGCTTGTGGACGGGGTGGTAGGTAAGGATAGCGGAATTATTGAAACTCTTATAGACAGATCGCAGAAGGATAGAAAACTTATGGCGGTGTCTCGAAACAGTGGACGAAATGCAATAACTCATTATAAAGTTTTGGAAAGATTTTCGCGATATACGTTTATGGAATATGAATTGAAGACGGGCAGGACGCATCAAATTAGAGTTCATAGTAAGCATATAGGACATCCTGTCGTAGGGGACGTTCAGTATGGCGGAAGTAATAAGTTTGAACTAAAAGGGCAACTTCTTCATGCGCACAAATTGCTATTAAAACATCCGTCGACAGGCGAAGTTATGTCGTTTGAAGCGCCTACCCCTGATTATTTTCAAGCGGTTTTGGATAAACTTCGCGTATAAAACAAATAATTGAATCCGACTTTTGGTCGGATTTTGCGTTATAATAGGTTTTGAGTTCAGCAAGTAGAGAAGATTATTTTGCTAAATATTCGTCGTGTTTGTTTGGGGCAACAAAAGCGGTTTTGTATGTTGTATACAATACCATACCCGGTTTTCCGGACGGGTGCCTTTTGAGATTCCTTCGGAAAGTATAATCGCATTCTTGTTTTGTAGTATTATTGCCGAGAGAATAGTAGGCGGCAATTTCGCAGGCGATTTCGATTATATAATCGGGAATTTCTCTGCCTTCGGCGAATACGATAACGTGGCTGCCGTGCGCTTTTTGAGTATGGATCCATAAATCGCCGCCGTTGGCGACTTTGAAAGTCAGTTTGTCGTTCTGTATATTATTTTTTCCAACGAGAATGACGAATTCGTCTACTTCATAGGCAATAGGTTGAGACGGTTTGGATTTATTTTTTTCGGTTTTTATTTTTTTCAATGCGCCTATGTTTGCCAGTTCTTGTTGAAGTTCGGCAATTTCGTCGGCGTTTGAACATATATTGAGCGCCGGCGCTATTGAATCGAGATATTGCAGATCTTCTTCCAGCATCTCGATTTGATTGTTTACTACGCCAAAGGCGCGTTTCAATTTGGCGTATTTTTTATAATAAATTTGCGAATTTTGCTGCGGAGTAAGCCTATCGTCAAGTTTTATTTCTACGACAGGGCAATCGGATTGCCAGTAATCAACAACCTTGGCGATTTTATCTCCTTTTCTTATCGAGTAAATGTTGGATAATATCAAATCGCCGAATTTTTTTAATTCGTCCGCTTGTTTGCATTCTTCAAGTTTGTCATGATTTTTGGCAAGTTTAGCAAGTATTTTTTTTCTTTGAGAAGCGTAGGCTTTTTGTAAGAATTTAGTTTTTTCCGCTCTGCGTTCGTTTCGGTCTTTTTCGACGGTGCAGAGCAAAACTCCGTCGTTGAGAGTTGCGACTTGTTCTAGACCGTTAAATTCGTCGTATTTTTTTATGAAAAAGTCGCTATACTCGCCGTTTTGTCTAAGAACGCAAGGGGAGTAATCTTTGTTGTTGAAGATGTCGCAATATCTTTGCAAAGTTGCTGCGATATCTTTCGCTTGTTCTAGATTCAACGCGCTGACGCTATTGTCTATTTTACAGTCGCATAGCATCTGTCTTGCGGTAATCAGAGCCAGTCCTGATACGTTGGAGATGATGAATTTGGCAAGATCGCTACCGTTGTAATTTTTCAAAAGTTCCGTAATTTTATCAAAATCTCCAGGCAAAAGTTTGTTTTGCGGCGGAAGAGAATACTTTGCGCCTGGCAAAAGACAGCGTTTTGTCATGGTGTCGTACGATACCTGTTTGAGAGTGTCTGAAATTACGCCGTTTGATTTGACAAGAAGTATATTCGAGTATCTTCCCATCATCTCTGCAATAAGCGCAAAATCTACTTTATCGCGCATTTCATTGTGAGAAGTTATGTGAAAACATATTATTCTGTCTTGAGCAAGCGTGGATACGGAATTTATAATTCCGCCCGTAAGATGTTTTCTTAAGTGCATACAAAACGACGGCGCTGTGAACGGATTGCTTTTTCTGTCTCCGCCTATATGGATTCTGGGATTGTTTGCGTTACAGGAAAGCGTAAGCAGTTTGTTTGTTCCGTTACCGCGTATGTTCAATCCGACTTCGTCTTTTTCGGGCATATTTACTTTGTCTATTTTGCAGTCTTTTACGACGGCGTTTATCTCTTGCGCAAGGGCGTTTAGAGTAATGTAATCGTTTGGCATTATTTCCGCCTTTTATTGATTTTTTCGCATAAAGCGAGCAATGATTTATTGATAAATGTTTATATAAATTATTATAAAATATAATACAAATTATTGCAATAATAATTGCATTATTTTATTTTATATGCTAAAATCAATAAAGTGAATATAATTTGAACAACTTTTAGGAGATATATATATGAGTTACAC
>JAIEEW010000115.1 GCA_029067255.1 Clostridia bacterium
GATCGGTAGCGTTGCCCAAAGGTCCTACCAACGCGTGTAGGCAGTCGCCTTCTTTCAATTCCGCCATCTTGTGCGTGGAATATCCAACTTCTTGAACGAGAAGGGTTATCGTTTCCGCTTCTCTGTCGTAATCGCAAATCGTAAACGGAACTCTTTCTCCGCCTTCGTTTACGATGACTATTACGAATTGTCCGGGAAGGCAGTGTTTTGACACAGTAGGAGTATGCACAACATACTTCTTTACTCTCGGAGCCACTTCGTAAATCTTCAAAAGTTTGTTCATATATATTTCTCCTAAAAAAATTTATTTACCGTTAAAGTGTTCGCAATACTCGCTTATAAGACAGTTAGAGCATTGCGGGTTTCTTGCCGAACAGGTATATCTTCCGTGATGTATCAAAAGATGGTGCGCGCGCGACCAACACTCTTTTGGAAGTATCCGCATTAGCGCGTCTTCCACTTTGAGCGGATCGTCTGAATCACAAAACCCTATTCTGTTGCTTAATCTCAAAACGTGAGTATCTACCGCTATCGCCTGACCGCCGAATGCGACGGAATAGACGACGTTGGCAGTCTTTTTTCCCACTCCCGCCAAAGTCATAAGACTTTTAATATCCTGCGGAACTTTCCCGCCGAACTTCTCGACGATATCTCTGCTTGCCAAAATAATATTTCTTGCCTTATTACGATAAAAACCGCAAGTATAGATAAACTCGATAAGTTCTTCTTCGCCGAGCGAAGCAAACTGCTCGGGAGTATTGTAGACCTTGAAAAGTTTTTGCGTAACTTGATTTACCCGCTTGTCCGTGCATTGCGCGGAAAGTATTACCGCGACTAGCAACTCAAACGGCGTATTATAGTTGAGTTCGCATTCCGCGTTGGGATGCATAACTTCCAACCTATTGAGTATTTCGCCTACTTCTCTTTCGTCAAATTTCTTTGCCATTCGTCTACCGTATTTTTACAGCATTGACGGCGCGCTCATGAAAACACGCCGACATCGCCCCTTTTTCTTTGTGATTTTCGATTAGGAAAGACTGATTATTCTCTTTACCGCTTCTATTGTCTTTTGTCTGTCGCCAAAAGCGGTAAGTCTGAAATATCCTTCGCCCATATTTCCAAAGCCCGCGCCGGGAGTGCCGACAACGTTTGCTTTAGTCAAAAGGTGGTCAAAATATTCCCACGACGTCATTTTGTCAGGACATTTAAGCCATATATACGGAGAATTTACACCGCCGATATGCCAAATGCCTTTCTTTTCCAAACCTTCGTGGATTATTCTCGCGTTTTCTTTATAATATGCGATATTCTCCATTATCTGTTTGAATCCTTCTTCGGAGAAAACAGCCTGCGCTCCCTTTTGTATTATGTAAGGTACTCCGTTGAACTTTGTGCACTGTCTTCTGTTCCAAAGCGAATTCATTTTCGTTCCGTCAAACTCGAGTTGTTGCGGAACGACCGTATATCCGCATCTCGTACCCGTAAATCCCGCGGTCTTTGAGAAGGAACAGAATTCGATAGCGCACGTTCTTGCGCCTTCAATCTCAAATATGCTTCTTGGCAAAGTCGGATCGCCTACTAACTCTGCGTAAGCCTAATAGAATATTATCACCGCGTTGCAAGAATTTGCGTAATCGACCCATTCTTTGAGTTCCGCATGCGTATAAACTGCGCCTGTCGGATTGTTGGGCGAACAAAGATAAATAATATCAGCCTTATAATTTTTATCGGGCATCGGCTTGAATCCGTTAGCCTGATTGCCTTGAGCAGTATCTACCTTTCTTCCTGCCATAACGTTTGTGTCTACGTATGCAGGATAAACCGGATCCGGTATCAAAACTTTATTTGACGGATCGAGAATATCAAGGATGTTACCCAAATCGCTCTTTGCGCCGTCGCTGATAAAAATCTCGTCTTTGTCAAGCGAAACTTTCTTTCTCGCGTAATATTTCGCTATTTCTTCTCTCAAAAAGTCATACCCCTGCTCAGGACCGTAACCCCTGAAAGTTTCCTTTTGTCCCATTTCGTCAGTGGCTTTTCGAATGGCTTCAATCACCGCGGGAACAAGCGGCATGGTTACGTCGCCTATACCCAGTCTGTATATTTCTACGCCCGGATTCTGCTCCTGATAAGCCTTTATCTTTTTAGCAATCGTTGAGAACAGATAACTGTCTTTAAGATCCAAAAAATTTCTGTTGATTTTCATACCTATTTCCTTATATATTTATTATTTATCAATTTATAAATTATCTCGAATGTCTTTACCAGCGTCAAAACTGCTTTTTCTATTCGTCATTTCGCGTATGTCCAACGTCTTGATTTTCTGCAAGTTTTTTCAAGTCGTCCAAAAAACTTACGCCGATAATTTCTTCTTCTGTATTTTCAACTTGCTCTAAAAGCAATCTCTCATTTTTATCCTTTTTCTTTTGTCTGATATACAACCACACCATAAGAACAGTCAAACAAGAAAAGATTATTGCCACAACAATTGACTCTCTATCGCCCGGCTTATGCCCTACCGCTATACTGTGCCCCTGTCCGTCAATGTATATATCTATCTTCTTTCCGATACAAGATTCCGCTTCGTAATCATGTGAAAATCCATAATATCCGCGACCTGAGTACCTAACGCCGTTCTCATCCGTATATTCGTATATTGTATGCCAAAGAGTTCCGCTGACTCCTATATTGACAATTTGCGCTTTGACAATCACGCCGCCTTCTATTGCCTTTCGCTGGTTGGAGCCAAAATAATAACCCCAAAAAAACGCTAATGCGAAAAACAAAAATACAAATATGCCAAAAAGAAAACTTGTCGACTTCTTTTTTATTTCAATCATTATACATACCCGTAAGCGCAACGGCAACTTGTTGTCTTTTCACTTTTACCATTACTTTGCGCTAGCGCAGTTTATTTAATCGAACTTTTCTTCATTACGACGTATTCTTCACGCTCCGCGCCTACAGAAACGTAAGTAATTGGACAGCCGACCGCTTTTTCAACGTATTTGATATACGCCAACGCTTCTTTGGGAAGATCGCTTGGTTTTCTGCACGAAGATATATCGCAATTCCAGCCGTCCAAATATTCGAATATCGGCGTAGCGATTCTCAAATCTTCGCCGCTCGGGAAACTCGTCGTTATCTCGTCTCCCACTTTATACGCCGTACATACGGGGATTTTCTTCATATACGAAAGCACGTCGAGTTTTGTCAACGCGAGTTCCGTCGCGCCCTGCATTTCTACGCCGTACTTTGACGCTACGACGTCAAACGCGCCTACTCTTCTCGGTCTGCCGGTAGCAGCGCCGTATTCGCCGCCCGCTTTTCTTAACTCTTCCGCTTCTTCGCCAAACATTTCAACTGTGAAAGGTCCTTCGCCTACGCATGAACTGTACGCTTTCATTATACCGAAAACGTTGTCCAGTCTGTATTTGGGAATACCCGCTCCAATGGGAGCGTACGCCGCAATAGTGTTGGAAGAAGAAGTATACGGATTGATACCGAAATCTATATCTCTAAGCGCGCCCAACTGCGCTTCGAATACCACTTTCTTACCCGCTTTAAGGCTTTCGTCCAAAAACTCGCCGGTATTGCATACGAAAGGTTTGAGTTTATTGCCGTACTCTTCCAGCCAATTCATTATTTCGTCGACTTCTATTTTTGAAGATCCGTACGCCTTTTCGATAAATAGATTCTTCCACTCGATTATGCCTTCGATTCTCTTTCTCAACGCTTCGGGATGGAAAAGATCTCCCATCATAATGATTTTTTTGAGATATTTATCGCCATAAACAGGAGCGATACCTCTTCTGGTAGAACCGTACTTCGCGTCGCCAAGTCTGTCTTCTTCCAAACAGTCCTGTCTGACGTGGTAAGGCATACAGATGACCGCTCTCGAACTGATTTTGAGATTATCCGGCGTGATCTTGACGCCCTTTTCCGTAAGTCTGCCCATTTCGCCTACGAGATGTTGCATATCGATAACCATACCGTTGCCCATAACGTTGAGTACGTCGGGACGCAAGA
>JAIEEW010000116.1 GCA_029067255.1 Clostridia bacterium
CTCTCAGCGTATCTTCCCACTGCGCGTAAACGGTGATATCTTCGTTGGGCATCTCGCGGAAATAATATCTTACTTGATATTCCGGATCTGCGTACCAAACCAGTTTTTTAACCGCGCCGTTTATCTCTTTGATCTGAGAATTTGGCGTCGTAAGTTGAGTTTCCGGATAAAGCAAATCGGACGGCAACTTTATCGCGTCGTCCGGCACTACGTACGAGAGCCTTTTTGCGGTATAATCGACAAACTTTGCGTAAAGTTCCAAATTGCCTGCGCAACCGTTCAAATCGATAAGTCTATGCTTGAATTCGCTGTCTTTATACCACCCCGCGAATTGCATACCGCGCAGACTCGCGTCTTTAAGTACAAATATATCTTCTACAGTATACTCATCTCTATTGTCGGAATGATTAACTCCGCCATTTAGATTATAGTTTATAGAATAAGTCTTTAACGTATAGTTGGCTACGAATTCTCCGCCGATAGGAAGATTTGACTTGTCTGAAAAGTCTACCGGCTGCGAATCTATACTCCAATGCGAAAAATCATAACCTGTCTTCTCTACTATAGGCGGTATCAAGTCTTCTTTGGACAAAACCGATTGTTCGATTTCTCCTTGAACATTATTCGCGCCATTGATATCGAACGTATAGAGATATCCTATATCGAATGAAGCGCTGACTTCGCCGTAATAATTTCCCTTTCCAGTAGCGGTTACTTTCGCTTTGCCCGGCTGAACATTGTCAGAATACGTCAGCGTATAATTATCCTGATCGACGATTTCGTCTCTGTGTTTCAACGTAACCGCGGGCTTTATTTCTTCGCCGGTATAAGCGTACGCTGAAGAATCCAAAATCAACTCGCTGTCAAAAGCGAGATTGACTTTGCCCAAAGGCGACGAAAAGTCAAGACAGGCGCCAGTGAATACCAGCGTCGCCGTAAGAATCAACAATATTGAAATCAGTGTAATTCTTTTGCCGCGATTCATCGTTCCTTTTCAGCCGAGCGTTTTTCGGGCAGATATGCTACGATTCTATAAATAGGCATATCCATTTGCGCAAATTTCCGCTCGTGTTCTGTCATAATATTATTTTTGCAATCCGAATTCAACAAATCAAGACTTATGTCTTTAAGATAAAACCCGCTCTGAGAATATTCGGCTATCGAAAACTCGAACAGCGACTTACTGTCAGTCTTCTGATGTATCTCCCCGCCGTCGACAAGCAACTTTGAATATATTTCCAAAAACTTTCTGTGCGTAAGCCTTTGCTTTTCATATCCTTTCTGCGGAAGAGGGGTGGAAAAGTTGAGATATATACGGGATACGGTATTCTCCGGAACGTAACTTTGCAGACACTCCGCTCTTATTATCATAAATTTCACGTTGCGCAAATTTGCTTTTTTTGCTTTTTCGCACGCTTCCACTATTACGTTGGAAAGCATCTCTATCGCAATATAATTCACGTTGGGATTACGCTTTGCGAGTTCTGTAATAAAAAAGCCTTTTCCGCACCCTATCTCCAATTCTACTCTATTTTCGTTGCCGAAAACTTGCGTGTAATTGATATAATCTTTCTTCTCGACGGAAGTCTTCATATTGAGATCGAGTATCGTGCGTTCGATGATATAATCGCTCACCGCAGCCAATCGCTCGTCGAGATTGCGTTTTCGTCTCATTCGCATAAGTCAATATCTCCGTCGAATCTGATAATATAATTCTATCATTAAAACGGATTTTTGTCTATGCATTTTATTATATATAAAAAGGTAAAATTTTGCCAAAAACGGCAGATATGAATTTTTTGGACGCGGTTTTTCCGCGTCCGAACAGCAAATCAAAGTTTTTTCACTATATTTTCCAACCAATCGCCGTCGAAGTATTCTATCGCTCCGCTGTCGCAAGCGCGCGAAAGAAGCGGCGAGATAGGTATTCTGGCGACGTCTTCCACGCCTATTTGAGACGCGGTTTTTTCCACGTTGCTTTCACCGAAAATATTCAATCTTTCTCCGCACTTATCGCATTCGTAATAAGACATATTTTCAACTATCGCTACTATAGGAACATTTAGCATTTGCGCCATCTTAACGCCTTTGGACACTATCGTTCCCACAAGTTCCTGCGGCGATGTAACGATTATTATTCCGTCAACGGGCAAACTCTGACATACCGTAAGCGGAATATCTCCGGTACCTGGCGGCATATCTATAAACATTACGTCGACGTCTCCCCAGAATACGTCCGTCCAGAATTGCGTAACCGCGCCCGTAGCAAGCGAAGATCGCCATACGACAGGCGAATTTTCGTCTTTCAAAAACATATTCATGGACACTATCTTTATACCAGTAACGCTTTCTGCTGGAAGAATCCCCATGTCGTTTCCCACAGCCTTTTCGTTGACGCCGAAATATTTCGTCATTGACGCGCCTGTTATGTCCGCGTCGAGAACAGCGACAGACTTGCCCAGTCTTCTCGTAAGCGCGGCGAGTTGGGCGGTAACCATGGACTTGCCCACTCCGCCTTTTGCGCTCATTACGGCGTAAAGTTTACCGACTTTGGAATTTTTATTAAGTTGAGTTTTTTGTGCACCCATCCTATCCTTGCAATCTTGCGAACAGGACGAACAATCGTGATTGCATTCGCTCATATTATACCTAATCAGTCAAAAACGCGGGATACGTCTTTACCGCTATTCCGCGCGCTTTCTATTATAACGTTTTGACAATTTTCTTGCAGACTTTTTTACCTTCGTCGGAAAGAGCGGTAAACGGCTTTCTGCAACCGTTCATCTCTATTCCCATCTCTTCAAGCAAAGCCTTTTCCATAGCGAATACGCCGTACTTGATCAAGAGAGTTATTATTTCGTTGGCTTCATACTGGATTTTCTGAGCCGCCTTAATATTGCCTTCGTTGAAAAGACGGAACATGTCGACGTACTTTTCGGGCATGAAATTGTAGGTAGAACCTATACCGCCGTCCGCTCCCATGCTAAGTCCCGCAACGAGCATTTCGTCGAAACCGTTGTATACTATCGGATCGCATTTCATTGTCTTGAACTGTTGAAGCGCAAACAAATCCGACGTAGTATGTTTTATACCGATGAATTTTTTGTTTTGGAACATATCTTCCGCGCGCTCTTTATCAAACTTAAATCCGCTTGCGTTGGGGAAATTGTATATTATCATAGGTATATCTACGCTGTTGGCAATATCGTTGTAATAACCTTTGATAGCCTCGTAAGAAAAACCGTAATAAAAAGGCGCTACTGCGGATATAGCGTCGTAACCGCAATCCTGCGCGTATTTTGCCATTTCGATTGCATGGTCGGTATTTATCGTACCAACGTGAGCGATCATCGTTCCCATTCCCGCATTGCTTTCTGCCGCATACTTAAAGAGTTCCTTTCTCTCTTCCACCGTCAACAGCATACCTTCGCCGGTTGAACCGCCGACGTAAAACCCGTTTATACCCTTTGAAAGATTCATATCAACGATTTTTTTGACCGAACCGCCGTTTATCTTTCCGTCTGCGGTATAAGGTGTAAGCAACGCCGAAAAGACGCCCTTGAATTTTGCCATATCCATTAATTTATTTACCTCGCTTTGTAAAATTGTTTTCTTTATTGATTTTCGAATTTGCCGTTCGCCATAGCGTAAACGGCTCCTAGCGCTCCCGCTTTATTTCCCAGATTAGCGCATACTATCGGCGTGAAAGATTTGCTTTTGTATTCTTTGAGAAAACCTTGCCACCAGTATTCCGACATCTCTATCACTCCGCCGCCGACGACGATAAGTTCGGGAGAATAAAGTTCCACCGCTCTAAGTATTACCCTTGTGAAATCTTTATAGAAATCACCGATCGTCTTCTTTTGCAATATATCGTTGGAATTGAACAACTGATATAAGTTTTCATTGCCGTATTTTTTAAGCGCAGTCGCGGAAACGTATCTTTCCGCGCAGCCTTTTTCGCCGCAAGCGCATTCCCTGCCGCCGTCGTAGAGTTTGTAATGTCCCAGTTTCGTATCGACAACCGATCGAGCGTCGAGAGTTTTGCTCTTCAAAAGCGACGCTCCCAACCCAGTGCCGAGCGTAAACATCATAACGCTGTTCGCTTTCTTTCCCGCGCCGAGAAATCCTTCTGCTACCAAAGCGCTAACCGCGTCATTTATCGCGATTACTCTTCTGCCGAAATATTCGCTCAAAACGCGCGATAACTCCAAACCGGTAAATCCCGGCAAAGAATTCGTCGCAAATACAACGTTGCCGCTATCCCAGTCTATCGTACCCGCGCTCGCTACTGCAATCATATCGCAGGATTTCCAGTCGAATACTTCTATCGCTTTAATAATATTCGCAACTATCCTATCTCTGCCGTCTCTAGCCTGAGTGGGCAAAGAATGGAATTTGACAATGCCGTAACTTTCCGCGACTTTGGGATCGCCTATTTCTATAAGCGCGCTTTTAATACTCGTACCGCCTACGTCGACTCCTATCGCTAACATAACTTCATCGCTCCGACAAATCTTTCCGTAATATCCTTAGGTCTTGTAATACTGCTGCCTATTACCACAGCGTAAACGCCGCAATCGCATACCTTCTCCAACTGACTTTTCTCCCAAATCCCGCCTTCGGCGATGATCTTTGTATCGGGAAAAGACTGTACAAGTCGGGTAAGGAAGTCTATATCCGGAACTTCTATTCCTTTCGTATAAGGCGTATACCCTCTCATTGTAGAACCTATATAATCAAAACCTAGTTCATGCGCTCTTTGCGCTTCTTCGAAATCCGAACAGTCCGCCATGATTTCAACGTCCGGCGCATTCTGTCGTATGTAATCGACAATATCTTCGAGTTTCTCTCCGTTGGGACGCTGTCTTTTGGTGCAGTCGAGCGCGATGACTTCGCACCCCGTAGTAAGCAGGTCTTTTACTTCTTTGAGAGTAGGCGTTATATACACGTCGCTACCTTCATAGTTGGCTTTGATAATACCTATTACGGGAACGCTTACTTCTTTCTTGATGTCGTTGATGTCGTTGACGTAGTTGGCTCTTATGCCGACCGCTCCGCCTGCCACCGCCGCTCTTGCGAAATATCCCATAATTCCCAGTCCGTAAAGCGGCTCGCCCTTTACCGCCTGACAGGATACTATAAGTCCTCTGTTCAGATTAGCCATATTATTTCTCCTACCGCATTAATCATATTACTTTTCTTTTATATAATCAAGCGATACTATCATAAAATTTATTTCTTCGTGCTGCATATTTTCTTCGTAAAGTACGCCGACTTTATTATCTCCCAACCATACCATACTACTGTATACGAATTCGCCTTCTTTTATCAACTTGGAAAACTCGAAAGTTTCGCCGTAATCGTAAGATATCCTTATTACTCCGTCGTGTCGAACTTCCTTGTTTGCCGCGTTAAGGAAAAGCGTTATTTCTCTGCCGTCATCTTCTCCGTTTATAACGCTGCACTGACAAATACATTGCGGAAGTTGGGGATTATGCTTATAATCATGCCAACTCTCTCCGCCGTCGTCGCTTATTGCGGTTGCGATAAGTCTTTTGGAAGAGTGGTTTCTTATAAACAGTTTAAGACTGCCGTTTTCGCGCTCAATAAGTTGACATTCGGTTATCGAATCGTTGGGCGCTATAAGTCTGTGTCCTATCTTGACTCCCATACGCTTTCTCGTCTGGTTTGGAGATAGTCCCCTATGCCACGTCTTGCCGTTGTCGTCGCTGTAAATCACGCAAGAAGAAAGAGTGAGTATTCCCGACGTCGGTACGGGAAAAGTATTGTAGTATATCGGGAATATAAGTCTGCCCGCATATTTACCTTTTTTGACGCAAATACCCACGCCCGGTCCCGGTCCTATAAACGACATATACATTTCTTTGACCTGATAGGATATATCTATTGGATCCGACCACGTAAGTCCGTCGTCGGTACTAGTAACCATACAAAGGAAAGACGTATTGAGTTCTTTAAGTTTTCCGGATTTTAGTTTGTAATTGCCGGCAGGTTCGCCTTTATAAAAAACTCCGCCGTCCTTTTCTATTGCGTAATCTTCGTTTTTTTGTCCGTCGTTTGAGTAAACAGACCCGTCTTTGAGAGTATATCTTGTCCTACCTTCATACAGGTAGAGATTTCCGTCTTTATCATGCCCAGTTCCCTTCTTACAGTTGAGAATACCCACGCCCGCGGGAGTATGACAGTATATCATAAATATTGTGTCCGTAGCGCTATCGTAAAGCATACAGGGATCTATCGCCGCCGACGCGTCGTTCATAGAATCTCCGACTTCTTCAACAGCGACTATTTGCTCCTGCCAGGTAAGACCGTTGTCTTCCGATCTGCGTACGACTTTGTCAATACGGTTGGGATTGTCCCTACACGTAAAGAATCTCTCATCCGCGCTTGCTATCAAAGTACCTTTGTTCGTCTTGATTATTGACGGTATGCGGTAATTTCCCGCTCTTCCAAACTCTTTGCCAAAAACCGTCTGCGGCTGTGGTTTCATAATGATCTCCGTTATCTATTTATTTCAATGGCAAAAGAGTATTCGAATACTTCTCCTGCGCCGAGCGCGTTTATACGCTCTTTCTCTTTTATTTCTCTCTTCGCTTCTACAGCGTCGGGAATTCCCCACCACGGTTCTACGCAAAAGTATTCCCCATTTTCGGGATGCGACCAAAACGCCAACACCGGCGGGTCATTGAGCGTAAAATCCAACGTCTTGCCGTCCCCTTTCACCAGTCTTAGACTTTGAAAGTTCTCATCGGCAAAAATAAGCGTAGCGTACTTTTTCATCAACGCCTTATCGCAATAGAGTCTTTTGAATTTTCCTATCTTATCCAAATAAGCGATAAAGTGTCCCGCTTCGTCAAGGTAATAATTGCTGGGATCTATAATCTCTGGAAAATCTATATAATTGTCCGACGTATCGCAACAATCTTTGCAAGTAAGCGCAATAGCGGGATGTCCGCCCAACATAAAATACATTTCGCTATCGCCTAAATTCTTTACTTGCATAGTCTTGATATACTTGTCTTTTACAACTTCGTGAATAACTCTCAAATCGAATTTGTAAGGATAGTATTTCAACGTTTCGTCGCTCCATAGGAATTTATGTTCCACTCGCGAAGAACTTACGCTTTCAATCTCGAAATTATGCTCGCAACACAAACCGTGCGTCGGCATAGAGTACTTTTCGCCGTTTACCGTATAGTACCCGTCTTTAAGTCTTCCCACGAAAGGAAAAATAGTAACGTCTTTGCCCGTCCAACTGTCTTCGCTTCCTTGCCAAAGAAGTTCTTCTTTTTCTTTCAAATCGTAAAAACTCTCCAACGTACTGCCGGTTTCGTTGATTTCCACTCTAAGCGTATCGGATTTTATAATACTCATAATCTATCCTTTCTTATCTTTATTTTCCGTTTATATTTCAATTCCCGAAAATCTCTTTAGCCAGTTTTTCAAAAGACGGCAGACTTGTTCTTATCATTTTATTGCTCACGCAATAAGCGATCCTGACGTATCCTTCGCAACAGAAACTCTTTCCGCCAACTACGAGTATATTATACGACTTTGCTTTGGAGACGAAGTCGCTTTCGTTTATAGGACATTTTACAAACAGATAAAACGCGCCTTGCGGTTTTACGCATTCAAAACCGTATTCGCTCAACGCGGAATACAACAGTTTTCTGTTTTCGTCGTACGCGCTCAAATCAGTCTTTTCGTCAATGCATTTTTCCACCAGCAGTTGTTGCAATGACGGAGCGTTGACGAAACCGAGAATTCTCGTCGCAACGTTGCAAGCGGATAGCAGTTCTTCATAGCCGTCAGCCTTGTCAGATATTGCAAGATAACCTATTCTCTCTCCCGGCAGCGACAGCGATTTGGAATACGAATAACCTATTATCGTATTTGAATAATAGTTGGGAATAAACGGCGCAATCTCGCCGTCATAAGCAAGTTCTCTATACGGTTCGTCGGAAATAATGTATATCACCGTCGAATATTCTTCGCTCTTTTTTTTGAGTATCTTACCCAAATCTCTCAACGTATCTTTTCCGTATATCACGCCGGTAGGATTGTTAGGCGTGTTGACTATGACTGCTCTCGTCTTTGGAGTGATTGCCTTTTTCAACGCGCTAAGATCAGGTTGAAAAGTCGGCGGATTAGGCGGGACTACGACGATCTGTCCGTCGACGTTGGATATATAATTGTCATACTCGCCGAAATACGGCGCGATGACAATTACTTCTTCGCCGGCGTTGACAATGGCTTTCAACGCCACGTTCAATCCGCCCGCTGCGCCCACCGTCATAACGATATTGTCAGCCGTATAAGACGCGTTATATCTTTTGTTGAGATCATCCGCAACGGCTTTTCTTACGGATACGTAACCGCTGTTGGTCATATAACCGTGCAGAGTCAACGGGTCTACGCTATCGACTATCTCTTTTATCGCTTTGTTGACCTTTTCCGGCGCGGGTATACTTGGATTACCCAAAGAAAAATCGTATACGTTTTCTTTGCCGTAAATTTCAGACAGTCTTTTACCTTCTTCGAACATCGCGCGTATCGCCGAGCCCGACTTCATAATGTTTTTCATTTTTTCAGATATCATATAATACCCCTTTATTTGTACGGATAAACGCAGTTTTGCGCCTTGCCGTTCAAAAATGATTTTACGTTTTCCACAGCGATTTTCATAAGTCTTGTTCTCGCTTCTTCCGACGCCCATGCAATATGCGGCGTGATATAGCATCTCGGAGCGCCTATAAGCGGATTGTCTTTGGGCGGTTCGCACGAAAGCACGTCCGCTCCGTAACCGCCTATCTTACCGCTATCCAGTCCTTCTCTTACCGCGATTTCGTCAACCACTCCGCCGCGAGCGGTGTTGACAATTATTACGCCGTCTTTCATCTTATTTACGGTATTGTTGCAAATAAGCCTGTCGCTGTCTTCGTTCATAGGACAATGCAGACTTATGACGTCGCTTTGAGCAAGCAGTTCGTCAAGACTTACGCTTTGAGCAATACCGTCGCCCGAAAAGTTATGACGCTTATACGCCAAAACTTTCATTCCCAACGCGCGGGTTATCTTTGCGACTTCTTTGGCAATCGCGCCGTAACCTATAAGTCCTATCGTCTTGCCGTCAAGTTCCATTATATCCTGTACTCGATAGCAAAAATCTTTACATTTGTTCCAATCCCCGCCAACTGCGGAAGAGTTGTGTTTGCCTACCCCCATAGCGATTTCCAACAAAAGCGCAACCGTCAGTTGAGCGACGGACTTCGTCGAATAGTCGGGTATATTGCAGACTGGAATATTCCTTTTCTTCGCGTATTCAATATCGACAATATTATATCCTGTGGAAAGCAACCCTATATATTTGAGATTCGGTATCTTTTCCAACAACTCTTTATCCAAAACGACTTTGTTGGAAATGAGTATTTCCGCTTCTCTTGCCCTTTCAAGGCGTTGCTCAGGCAACGTCCTTTCATAATAAGAAAGTTCGCCCAAAGCGGCGAGATCGCTCCAACTCATAGTCCCTTCGTCTGTAGTATATCCGTCGAGAATAACAATCTTCATTTTACTTTCTAAGCCCCTTTGGATAATGATTTTTTGCATAATTTCCGTCGCATTTGCACCAGCCGATAGATATTCCTTGATATACCGCAAGCGTCCAACCTTTTTCTCCGTCTGACGACAACGTCTGTCCGCCGATATATTTCAACGCGTCTTCTTCGGACAATTCAAGAGTTCTCTTCACTTCATGCGGTTTTAACGCAAGCGCAAGCGAGTGCGAAGGCTCGAATCTATTTTTTATTACAGAGCCGAGATGCAATCCCGCTCTCTCCACTTTCAACCTATCCAGTCTGGGCGTTCCCTTTGGCATAGCGTAAAGATTGTCTCCAAAAGAAAGATCTGCGACAAATTCGGTATTTAGGTTTTCTCTTTGCCACTCCTTGAAAATCTTTACTTGCGACTGACTTATCTTTGACGGTTGAAGCGAATACTTTACTTCTTCTCTATCCCCGATATGTTGAAGTATTGCGAAAAAGTGTCCTTCTCCGTCAAACTTATGCGGAAAAATTCTGTTGGTAGTCGCAATCATACTGTTACGCTGACTGCCGTCAATGGGAAATCCTTTGCAAAATTCATAATTTGCGGATACTACTTTAAATTCGGGATATTTACTCAAAAATTCATCTATTACTTCTTCGTTCTCTTGCTTTGAAAACGTACACGTCGAATACACAATCCTACCGCCCGATCTAAGCGTCTTTACCGCGTCGTCCAAAATATCGAGTTGCCTTGCCTTACAAAGTTCTACGTTATCAGTCGACCATTCGTTTACAGCGAGCGGATTCTTTCTGAACATTCCTTCGCCCGAACAAGGCGCGTCAACTAAAACCTTGTCGAAAATACCGCAAAATCTCTCCGATAAAGTCTTTGGACTTTCATTGAGTACAACGCAGTTTTTTACCCCGCATCTCTCTACGTTCTGCGAAAGTATCTTTGCTCGCGAAGGAATGATTTCGTTGGCTATAAGTAATCCAGTCGAGTTCAGCGCGCAAGCGATTTGAGTGGTTTTCCCGCCCGGAGCCGCGCACAGATCCAGTACGGTATCTCCTTCTTTTACGTCTAGGTTTTCAGCTACTGCCATTGCGCTGGGTTCTTGTATATAAAACGCTCCGCTCTCGTGAAATACGCTTTTGCCCGGTCTCTCCGTCTCGTCGTAGTAATAGCCTTGTTTGCACCAGTCGACAGGTTTAAGCGAAAAAGTATTTTTTACCGTCTCGACGCTTGTTTTCAAAGTATTAATTCTCAACGCGCGGAAAGTATCTTTATCGTAACTTGAAATGAAAGCGTCAAACTCATTTCCGAGCATATCTTTCATTCGCGACAAGAATTCCTTTGGCAAATCAAGCATATTATTCCTTCTCAAAAACTTTATCAAAAAAATTATACCATATCCAAATTATATAATGCAATAAGAATATAAATAAAAAGAGATTAACTGACACATAAATACAAAAGCAGACGAAAACGCGTTCGTCTGCCGTTATTATAAATAAGATATTGCGACTCCGATTTAGTCTTGCGCCGCTTGCTCGGTTTCTACAGGTATTGGTTTTGGCTTTCTTTTGGGTTTGGGAATACAATAACCTTTTATTTTGCTCAAACTCCACGCTTTCACCTGTTCGTAAATGTCGGGATTGATTTTAAGCAAGCGAAGGATCTCTTCTTCGTCAAGCGTCTTAACTCCGCCGTCGGACAATTCCTTTACGTTTTGCGTGCGCTTACACTCTTCACCGTAAGCCAAAAAATATTGCATCTTGCTGAGTTTCGTAGTATAATTTCCCGCCTGTCGGCGTATGGAATTAACTAGAAACAAAGCCTGCTTGTATTTATGTTGCTCGAAATCAAGAGAAAAACTAAACGTCATGTTTTTTACTGCGCTCTTTTTAAGTAGCGCTGGATCGGGTTTTATAAACCTTGCGTAATCAATGAGTTTTTTGGAATAAGAAACGGTAACGTAATGATTTACCACGACTCCGTTATCCACGGAATAATAACAGTTGGGACACATTTCCAACAACTCGTCCATCCCTACTTTTTTGTACTCGCATATTTTTTTCGCAACGCGCATTGTCAAATAAGCGTCGTAATCGCTTCGATGCAGGTTTTCAACTTCTATCTCGAAACTTTCGCATATTTTTCCCAGTCCGTTAACTTGACTTTCGGGCATGAAATGCTTGTGAATTATTTGCGTATCGTAAGCCTTGAACGTAAAATACGGCTTCTTATATCTCAAACATTCTGACAGTAAGAAATTTATATCGTTGTTGACGGAATGACCGAAAATAAGCACGTTGTCGCTTTCAAGCAATTGCTTTATTCTGTCGTAGTAAAAATCGAATTTTGGGGATTTTTTGAATACTTCCTTTTCATATCCAAGTTCTATCTCTTCGTGTCCACTCCGACCCAAATGGAATTTACTCGCTGGATTCATGAGTATATCCTTTTGCTCAATGATATTAAAATCCGCGTCGGCAAGGACGTAGCCGAAACTGCAAATTTTGCCGTGTCCGCCGAAACAATTCGCGCATTCTATGTCAAAGAACAAATAATTCATGAAATTTCCTTTTGTTTATCTTTCGCTACGGTTGCGTATAACGCGTTTACAATAGTTCTATCCCTTCTTTACGGCACTTTTCAAGTTCCGAATCGCTCCATATAGACGGTTGAACTTCGCCTATATGACGTTTTGCAAGAATGAACATACAAAGACGCGACTGACCTATTCCGCCGCCAATCGACAACGGTAGTTCGTCGTTGATAAGCGCTTTGTGGAAAGGCAAAGACAGTCTGTCCGTCGCGCGTTCCGCTTGAAGTTGAGCGAGCATAGATTCTTTGTCCACTCTTATACCCATAGAAGAAAGTTCAAGTCCCCTTTCGATAGCGGGATCGTATACGAAAATATCTCCGTTAAGATTCCAGTCGTCGTAATCGGGCGCTCTGCCGTCATGTTTCTTGCCGCTTTTAAGCAGTCCGCCTATCTGCATTATAAATACCGCTCCGTACTCCTTAGCAGCAGCGTTTTCTCTCTGCGAAGGGGTAAGCGTAGGATACATATCTTCCAGTTCTTGCGAAGTTACGAAAGTTATACCGTCGGGCAAATCGGCTTTATCCAGTCCGTATTTTTCTCTTACGCTGTCAGTAGTGGTTTTTATCACTTTGTAGATACTGCGTACGGTATTTTTTAGATAATCGAGATTGCGGTCTTGTTTGGAAATAACTTTTTCCCAGTCCCACTGGTCGACGTAGAGCGAATGAATATTGTCCACTATTTCGTCTCTTCTTATCGCATTCATGTCCGTATATAGACC
>JAIEEW010000117.1 GCA_029067255.1 Clostridia bacterium
TCGCAAACGCAATCAATAATACTACGCAAAATTTCTTACAAAATCTATTCATACCCGTATTCCCCCCTTCTTATAACTCTATTATAACAGATACGAATATCAAAATCAATAGGCATATGAATAATTCCCTACCAGTGGTAAAATCTTCACTGCGCTCCGATTTTAGTCGGACTTAATACGGAATTACTCAGAAAATTAAAAAAGTTCGGCGAATAAGTAAATTTCGCAGAGAGTAAACAGTTAGATTTTTTGTCAAGGCGATAAAAGAAAAAGTCTCTCGTACTTGCTGTACGTTGAGACCTTTTTCTTTTATTGATTTGGCGGAAAAGATACTGCTTAATCCTGCAAAATTTACTTATTCGCCGAACACACTACAAAGAGTTGAGTATATCGAGTAGATAGTCCATCGCAACGTCCGCTTCGTCGGCGGTAGTGTTGAGATGTCGGTATACTTCCCTATACTTGAACGTCGACTTCAAATCGTCGCTTTCAAAAAGCGTCGCCAAAGCCTTGTAATAATGCGCTCCCATTTTGTTTTCCAAACCTTTGACTTTTATCGCCTCATCCTTTGCGATATTCTTATGCTTTTCCATATTCGCAACCGCTTTTTGGATATGTACGGTAATATCGAAAAGTATGCCTACCATTCTTTCCATGTCTTCATTTGGAGTTATGCCGAAAAGTCGCATTTCGTCAACTGCCGTCTTCGCATAGTCAAGTATCTCGTCCAACTGACGGGAAAGATCGAAAATATCATTGCGTTCCATGGGCGTGATAAACGTGCGATTGAGTTCGTCTATCAACACGCGTCTTGCCATATCCCCTTCGTCTTCGATAGATATTACCATATCTCCGTAACTCTCATGATTAGGTTCGCCTACGCTCTTACAGTAATTGTAAAGCGCTTCCATACCCCTTTTCATTATCTCGCACTGCTTGTCAAGCAACTCGAAAAAGTTGACTTTCTTTCTGAATATTTTCATAACAACCTCCAAAGACCTGTAGTAATTATCTTATAAATATCGCTCTGAGCAAAAGACAAATAATCGCGCCAACAACCATCGCTATCGGAAACGTAAGTATCCAACTGACGAATATCTTTCGCGCTCTGCCCCAACGCACCGCTCTTATCTTGTTTGCCATACCTACGCCGATTATACTTGAAGACACAACCTGACCCGTGCTAACGGGAATACCCGTAAACGAACAGGTAAGAGCGACCGTCGCCGTAGATACTTGCGCCACAACCGATTGTAAAGTGCCTAACGGATATATCTTTTTGCCTACAGTATATATCAGTTTATACCCGCCCAAAAGCAATCCCAACATTATCGCCAACGACATTATCGCAACCGTCCAAAAATCGAAAGTAAACGTTTGCATACTCGCGCCGTTGCACACGACCATCGCGAGTAAATATATACCCATGGATTTCTGCACGTTGTTTATTGAAATTGACGTGCTTAAAAGCGTAACGTTGAATACCTGAGCGGCCTTGAACGCTTTCTTTACTCCCCTGTCCATACGGCGACAAATAAGTGTGAAAAGTTTGCTCAACAGATAGCCTACCGTCATGCAAAGCAACGGAGTGAGAAACACCATAAGTATGACTCTTATACCTACCATCGCCCAGTCTACGTTGGAAAATCCGAAACTTGCAAGACCCGCTCCGACAAGTCCCCCCAAAAGCGTATGCGACGTGCTGTTGGGCACGGAAGTAAGCACGCTTACAAGCGACCAAAGTAAAGTCGCTAGCATTGTGGAAAGAAGAAAAATAAAGCCTTCCTTTTGACTTATTCCGTCAAAAGCGGAACTCTTGATAAGTTTGCCGACCGTACGCGCAACGCTGTCGTTGCCCAACAAGAAACATATTATGATCGGAGCGAGAAGTTTTACTAATCCCGATATTACCAGCGCGTACTGGGGTTTTATCGCTCTTGTGGCTATGCAAGTAGCGACGGCGTTCGCTCCGTCGGAAAAGCCCATATAAAACGTATACGCAAGGGCAAGTATAAAAATTGTGATCACATATCCGTTCATATTCCCCAATACGCGTCAACCGGTTTTGTACGGTTGACGCAATTCCCTGATATTTAATATAATACTATATAATCCCTTATATTTTCAATATAAATTCAAAAATCTTTTATGGATTTTTCCGATACGCAAAGTTATTTCGCTTTTTGCTGATTTTCAACGTAATAACCGAATATCATTCTGTCCATTTTCGTATATTCTACGACTACTTCTATATATATCGGATTTCCTTCGCTATCTACCTGCCCGCTGTCTATAATATCAGTGGACGGAGTTTCGTCATACGAATCCGTACCGTCTACTTGTCCGTTGATTTTCAAGTATAGATCGTTGAAAAACTCGCCTATGTTTCCAAATACGTTTTTATCGCTCCAATAACGTTCTAATTTATCCCACTCGGCTTTGTAACCGTCGTTTATCGGATATTTCTTTTTCCACTCCAAACGATCTTTCGCCGGTAGAAAATGCGTAATATCCCCTATTACGTTGAAATACGCGCAATATTTAAGATAGTCGTCTTCGCTATTCAAAAGAGCGTACGCGCCGACCACGTTTGCTTCGTCTTCTTTCATCACTCCCTTTGCGTGAGCAAATTCGTGAGCGATAGTCGAACATTGTTCTACCAACGGCATATCTTTGTTGTACCCCGGCTCCGCTGTGGGAAGAAAGGTTATTCCGGCGACATGGCACTGCGCCATTATTTCGCTGCACGTTACAGATTTTGCTTTGGGCGTATATTTATAATAATAACCGTCCGTCAAGACAGTATCGACCGCAACTCGAACTTTGTCTGCCAGTTCCTTTCGAGTATACGGACAAACGACCGCTCCGTCGCCGTCCTTATCTAGCCTATCGTAAAGGGAATTGTAATCTTCTACAATATAAGCGTAAGTCTGCAAAGCGAACTCTTCGTTGATTTCATCTTCATACGCTCCGACGGGCGCAGTCTTTCTATTATAAGCGTATCCTGCCGTAAAGACGTAAATATCTACGACGCAAAACGCAATCAAAGCAAAAGTAAGCATTATTTTACCCGCCGCCGTTCTTTTCTTCTTGCATAGCAAAACAATAGACAAAACGACGCAGGCTATCGCCGACAATATTGCTATTGCCGCCAACGCTTCAAAAACGTTGTAATGTATAATCGAAAAAATTCTTCCCGCAACAGACTGATAAGCGTTCACGAAGTTCCTGCATATAAATTCGCATACCGCAGTATTAGTACGCAAGATCAACGAAACGATCAACACCGCCGTCAATACGGCTATCGCTATCAGAAGGTTTCTCGTATACTTAGAAATCGCTTTTCCTTTCATAATAGAATTATAACATAACGCCTGCGTTAATGCAACTTCGACCGGTAACAATGTAAATTGATAAAGCGTAATATGTAATGGCTTAAAAGCCGATTTCCAAACACAAAGGAGAAAAATTTATGTTCTGTAACAATGGATTATGTTCCAACAATAGCACAAATTTCAACAACCGCTGCGGTTGCTGTCAATGTTGCGGAAATTCCCGTCAAGGTCGCAACGGCGGCTGCGGTTGCAATTCTTGCGGCTGCAATTCCTGCGGCTGCTCGCGTACCAACTTCGGTTGCGGTTGGTATTGCTGTCCCAACTCAAACGATCACCTAATGCCGCCCGTTATGCCACCGGTAGTTTCTCCGGTTGCCAGAATCAATCTTGGACATTTCTCTGCGGCAAGCGCTCCTGCTGTAGCCGCAAACGCGGTGATTCCAGTTACGCTTGCAAGACAAATCGGGACTGACGTTACGTCGAGCGGTACCGGCGCATTGCTTCAACCGGGAACCTACGAAGTGGACTTCTCTTTAACAGGCACGTCCGCTACCGTGGGCGCAAGTACGGTCGGAGCGCAACTCAACGGCGTTGCTATCCCCGCTTTTTCACAATCTACAAACGTAGCGACTGCAAACGAACCGTATAATCTTTCGGGTAAAGGTACTTTGACGGTTACGACGCCAAATAGCATACTCAATCTTGTAAATCTCGGAGCAAACGCGCAGGATTTTACAAACGTAAATCTCGTCGTCAGGAAGATAGCGTAACGCGATTATTCCCGTCAACGGGCAAAGAGAGCGTTTGTACGCTCTCTTTGTTTTGCGCCTTTATCTTATTCCGACATTTCGGTCGGTCGGATTCGGTTTTGTTAAAGCAAAATACAGAGTACTCCGCCTTTTCCTTCGTTGACGATTCTCGTTACGGTTTTACGCAATTTTCCGCGTACTTCTTCGGGCATCGCCATGAGTTTGTTGTTCAATCCTTCTTTCGCAATAACGTTCAGACTTTTGCCAAACATATTTGTATTCCAAATACCTTGACCGTCTTCGCCGAACTCTTCCAACCACGCTTTGAGATTTTCTTCGTTCTGCATATCGGTATTAATTACGGGATTGACTTCCGTTTCCACGTCTACTCTCATAA
>JAIEEW010000118.1 GCA_029067255.1 Clostridia bacterium
GACGAAATGCAAGTGGAAGCAAGAGTCGATTATAAGGATATAGACGGTATGCCCGTCAGTACCGTAGACGGACATGAAGGCAGATTCCTATTCGGATATATACGCGGAGCGAAAGTCGCGGTAATGCAAGGCAGATTGCACTATTATGAAGGCTATACGCCGCAAGAATGCGTTATGCCGATAAGGCTTATCGCGATGATGGGCGCAAAAGTCATGTTTCTTACCAACGCGTCGGGCGGAATAACTTGTTCGGAAATAGGCGCGCTGATGAGAATAACCGACCATATCTGTCTTGTTCCGTCGCCGCTCAGGGGAGAAAATTACCCGAAACTAGGCAAGCGTTTCCCCGATATGAGCAAACCTTATGACGAAGAACTGGGAAGCGAGATAGACGCTTTGGCAAAAGATTGCGAGATAGACTTGAAGAAGGGAGTTTACATTCAGTTTCAAGGACCTAATTTCGAGACTGCGAGCGAAATCAAAATGGCAAGGATTTTGGGAGCGGACGCAGTAGGCATGTCGAGCGCGATAGAAGTAATAGCCGCAAGACACGCTGGGATGAGAGTTGTCGCGATAGCGTGCATAGTCAATCCCGCTTGCGGTACGGTAAAAGACGTTACTTTGGAAAACGTGGACGAGAAAAGCGCGGTAGATAAATCGGGAGATAAACTCAGAAAAATTATTTTCGGCGGAATAGAAAGAATAAAGGAAATGCTTTAACGTATGATGATAAGAATTTACAACGCTAAAATACTTACGCCTGACGGCGTGATAGATGGCGGAGAGTTGTGGATAGAAGACGGAAAGATAAAACTTGTCAGTCAAGTCAGTCCGCTTATACTACTTCCGTGGGATAGAGAGATAAACGCAAAAGGCAATCTGCTAATGCCTTCGTTCAAGAATTCCCACGCGCATTCGCCTATGGTATTCTTGCGTTCATACGCCGACGATATGTCGCTTTCCGACTGGCTGTTCAAGCAAGTCTTTCCGCGAGAAGCAAAACTCACTCCGGATGATTGTTACTGGTTGACGAAACTCGCGATACTAGAATATTTGTCGAGCGGTATCTCCGTCGCAAGCGATATGTATTTCCATTTAGAGAGCATAGCCGACGCTTGCGTGGATTGCGGATTTAGAAACGTCATTTTGGAAGGTATTACCGACGGCAACAAACCCGATCTTTACAAAAAATTGCAATGGGGAATGGATACTCTTGACGGCAAAGGCGGTCTTGTAGAATACAGACTTGGATTGCATGCCGAATATACGAATAGCGAAGAGTGTATAAAGATGCTTGCAGGCTTTGCAAAAGAGAATAAGATGCCGGTGTATACGCACTTGTGCGAAACCAAAAAGGAAGTCGATGAATGCGTTGCGCGACATGGCAAGACCCCCGGAGAATATCTTTCTGATATGGGACTTTTCGATTACGGCGGCGTCGCATATCACTTTGTCCATCCGTCGGAAAAGGATATCAAGGCGCTTAGAGAGAGAAACGTCAGCGTAGTTACATGTCCCGCGAGCAATCTCAAACTTGCGAGCGGTATCGCTCCGATACACAGACTTGTCAAGGAAGGTTTCAACGTTGCGATAGGTACGGACGGCGCGGCGAGCAACAACGCGTTGGATATGTTCAGGGAAATGTTTTTGGCGACGGGACTTCAAAAGGGAACGTTGGGCGATCCTGCGGTAGTATCCGGCGACAGCGTACTGGATATGGCTACCGTCAATGGGGCGAAAGCGATGGGATTGCAAGGCTTCGACGGTTTGGAAATAGGACAGAATGCGGATATAGTCATGATAGACTTGCATAAGCCTAATATGCAACCGCTTAATAATATCGCAAAAAATCTTGTATTTGCAGGAAGTAAATCAAACGTCGCGATGACGATAGTCGCCGGCAAGATACTGTATGAAAACGGCGAGTATTCGATCGGCGAAGACGCGGATAAAATATATTCTCAGTGTAATAAAATTACAGACAGAATTTTGGAGAGATAGATGAGACTTAGCATTAAAGCGAAACGAAATATCGGACTATTAGCGTTGACCGTTGGAATTATTGTCGCTATAATCGTAGTTATTGTTTTAGTCAACAAATACGTAGACGGCAACAATTTGACAAAGGGAAAAGCGGGGCAGACGATTTCCACGAACGAACTGTCTTTGACGGCAAGTCCGAAAAATTCTTTGACGGAATTCGGCGGCAAAAAAGCGGGAGAAGGCAACTGTTTTATGCTTGTAGAAGTTACAGTCAAAGCCAAAAAGAAAATTACTCTCGTATCAGATAAATTTTCTCTTTCCGACGGAAAAGCGGTAAAAGCCCAATCGGACGGCTATGAGTTTTTAGACGGAAAAGTTGAGATTGAAGCGGGCGAAGAAAAAACTTTTTATTTGCTTTACGAAGTTAAGGCGAACGTGGCGGATAGTTTTTATCTTTACGGATATTCATGCAGCGTTGATATGGGCGGAAGTATTGCGGATCCTTTTTCGTAAAGAGAACGCAGAAAAGATTAAAGAATATAATATAATGATTGAGGAATAGATAATGTTACAAGTAAACGACGTGTTTCTGCAATTCGGCGGAAGAAAACTTTTCGAAGACGTAAATCTCAAATTTACAGACAACAACTGTTACGGTATTATCGGCGCGAACGGCGCGGGTAAGTCCACTTTTCTTAAAATTTTGTCGGGAGATTTGGAACCGACGAAAGGTAGCGTCAGCGTTGGTAAAAATCAGCGTATAAGCGTGCTTAATCAGAATCAGAACGATTTTGACGACTGTACGGTTATGCGTACCGTGCTTATGGGACATAAGCGACTTGTGGAAATAATGGATAAGAAAGACGCGCTTTACAGCAAACCCGATTTTAGCGAAGAAGACGGTAATCTTGCCGCGGAACTTGAAACAGAGTTTTCCGAACTCGGCGGTTGGGAAGCGGAAAGCGAAGCGGCGTCTCTTCTCAACGAACTCAAATTCGGCGACGAATATCACGATATGCTCATGGGTGAGTTGGACGGTAAGCAAAAGGTAAAGATACTTCTGGCGCAAGCGCTTTTCGGCAACCCCGATATACTTATACTTGACGAGCCTACCAACAATCTCGACGCAAAGTCGATAATGTGGTTGGAAAACTTCTTGCTGGATTTCAAAAATACGATAATCATCGTATCGCACAACAGACACTTTCTCAACAAGGTCTGCACTCATATTTGCGACGTTGATTACGGTCATATCAATATGTACGTCGGCAACTACGATTTCTGGTATGAAACGAGCCAGCTTCTTGCAAAGCAGGCGAGAGAAGCCAACAAAAAGGCGGAAGCGCGAGCCAAAGAACTGCAAGAGTTTATCGCAAGATTCTCCGCCAACGCCAGCAAGTCTAGACAGGCTACTTCGCGTAAAAAGGAATTGGAAAAACTTACTCTTGAAGATATCAAGCCGTCTATGCGTAAATATCCTTACATAAATTTTGAATTCGAGCAGGAACTGGGTAAAGACATTCTTACTGTCGAAGGACTGACGAAGAAAGGCTATTTCGAAGACGTTACTTTTACGATACAGAAGGGAGAGAAAGTCGCGTTTCTTTCCGATAAATCTATCAACATATCCATGTTGTTTGATATACTTACGGGCGAAGAACAGGCGGATAGCGGAACGTTCAAGTGGGGCAAGACCGTTAAGGTCAGTTACGTTCCACAAAACTTCGACGGATTTTTCGACGGCGTTCAACTTTCGTTGGTCGAGTGGATAAATCAGTACGCGGTAAAAGACCATACCGAAAGTTATCTCAGGGGATGGCTTGGCAGAATGTTGTTTTCCGGCGAAGAAGCGAAGAAAAAAGCGTGCGTCTTGAGCGGCGGAGAAAAAGTCAGATGTATGATGGCGAGAGCGATGTTGCAAGGCGGTAATTTCGTAATTTTGGACGAACCTACCAACCATCTGGATCTTGAAGCGATAACCGCGCTCAACAAAGGCATGATCAACTTCAAAGGCGGACTGTTTTTCGCATCCCATGACCAGGAACTTATGCAGACTGTCGCCGACAGGATCATAGAGATCAACGGTACTAAGACCTTTGACAAACTTACTACTTACGAAGAATATTTGGAGATGACGGAGTAAAAGACAATGGATAATTTAGATGAAAAGATTTTGAAAGTATTGCGCGACGACGCTAGATTCTCGCCCGCGCAAATCGCGCCTATGGTAGGACTTGACGCGAAAGAAGTCGCCGAACGCATCGACGCAATGGAAGCGAGCGGCGTTATAGCAAAATATACCGCGCTTTGCAACACGGAAAAACTCAACGAAGACGTCGTTACCGCCCTTATCGAAGTAAAGGTTACGCCGCAGATGAGCAGCGGATTCGACGCGATCGCAAGAACGGTTTATCAGTTCGACGAAGTAAAAGCCGTATATCTTATGAGCGGAGCGTACGATCTCTGCATTACGGTTGAAGGCAAGAATTTGAGAGA
>JAIEEW010000119.1 GCA_029067255.1 Clostridia bacterium
GATAGAATATGCACGATATCGCTATGCCGGCGAGTTTAAGCCAGCCGTAAAGCATATTCGGATCGGTCGAAAACATTATTATCGATTCGATAAGCGTAAATCCGTAATATATCGGTATCCAAATGCAACATATCATCGCTATGGGGATAAACATAAGTTGCAAGAACATATCTACAAACGAAAGTCTTCCCGTGGTGAAGAATTTGCCAAGCATTCTGAAACCGTGATTGAAAAACAGTTTATTAAGTCCATAGCCAAAACGGATATTTCTATTAAAAACGTCCTTCATAGTCGTAGGCTGTTCTTCGTAATAAACGGCTTCGTCGACGTACTTCGTACGTTTTCCTTCCAACATACGGTTGTATGTAAATTCCGCGTCTTCGCTTATGCTGTGAGCGTCGAAACCTTTTTCCTTTATAAATTCCGCCGAGATCATCATACCCGGTCCCATAAGTTGCTGATCGAGCCCCAACGCCGAACGCGACTGACAGCACATTCTTGAATCTCTCAAATAGTATATGCCCGAGATCGCGGTAGTTACGTTCTGGTCAATATTTTTACTGTTGGAATAACCTCTCGCAAATTCTACTCCGCTCTCGAAAGCGTCGTTCATTTTGGAAAGATAATCGGGGTGAGCGACGTTGTCGGCGTCGAACATTACGAAAAACTCTATATCAGGATCTTGTTCAAGCGCAAGACGGGTGCCATAGTCCAACGCCCATCCGCGACTGCGGCGCTCGTCGTCGAATCGCTCGAATACCGTCGCGCCCGCTTCTCTCGCCAACTCTGCCGTATTGTCCGTACAGTTGTCAGCGACAACGTATACGCTAAACTTATCCGCGGGATAGTTTTGCCGGAACATACTTTTTACGGTATTGAAAATAGTCGCTGATTCGTTTCTTGCGGGAATAAATATCGCTATTTTATGACAGGTTTCGGCTTTTTTATACTTTTTGGGTTTTAAGAAAAATAGCAGAACGTATATGATCTGAGGTAAAAACCCCACCCCCAAAATCGCCATAAAAACGTAATTGATTATGTCTAAAACCCGTTTAAAAATTTCCATGCTTGACCTGTTACGAATATATTATATAACCTATGCAAATTTAAGTCAAGACGTTAACAAACTTTTACAAATATTGTCAGAAAAAACGGATTAATTTCGTATTTTGTCGCAAACAAAGAGACCCTTGAAAAGGGTCTCTTGCGTAATTGCGATCCGTTTGCCGTTATTACTCTTCCGATATCGTTCCGACCGGACATCCTGCCGCGCAGGAACCGCAACTGATGCATACGTCTGCGTCGATAACGTACTTGTCGTCGCCTTCGGAAATCGCGCTAACGGGACATCCTTCCGCGCACGCGCCGCATTTGATGCAATCATCTCCTATAACATAAGCCATAACATTATTCTCCTTTTTATAAAGTAGTCTATAATCATATTATCACACCGCGATTCTTTTGTAAAGAGTTAAGCAAAATAATTATCGCTTTTTGTTGAGATTTGCGACGCTACTTTACCATGTTTTATTATTATGCTAAAGGTAAAGAAAGAAGAACCGCTTTGCAAGCGGTTCTTTTCAACATAAAATATTAGCAAATCAATCTTCAAGTTTTTCCAGTTCCTTTTCGTCGACTTCGTCGTGCGAGAAATCTCTTTTCGGGCACCCCTTAGGACCGCAAATCACTTCGAATTCACCAACTCCGTAATAATTCTGCTCCACTCCTTCGTTCTTTTCTATCGTAACCTTAATCCTTTCTTTCAACACGTCGGTTTCGTCCACTCTGCCATGTCCGTCTTTAACTTTGACGGTAGAACCGACTTTGGGCAAGCGTTTGTTTACGTCTACGTAAAAGTCGTTTTCGTATTTAAGACAGCACATAAGTTTTCCGCACATACCGCTGACTTTTGTCGGATTGAGCGAAAGATTTTGATTTTTAGCCATCTTTACGGTCGCTTTCTCGTAGTCCGTAAGATACGAAATGCAACAACACTGTCTGCCGCACATACCCATAGCGCCCCTGATTTTAATATCGTCGCGCTCGTAGATCTGCCGCAGTTCTATTCTCATTCTCATCTTGCTCGCCAGATCTTTTACCAATTCTCTGAAATCCACTCTTCCGTCGGCGGTGAAACTGAAAATGATTTTGGATCTGTCGAAAGTATATTCCGCGTCGACGAGTTTCATTTTCAAGTCGCGCTTATCTATATATTTTTGGCACAACTTCAACGCGCCTTCTTTCTTTTCTTCGTTTTCTTTGGCTCTTGCGTCGTCTTCTTTAGTGGCTTTGCGCACTACAGGTTTCAACGGATTTTTTATTTCTTCGTCTGGCACGATAGTATTAGCCTGCGTAACCCGCGCGTATTCCAGTCCGCGCACGGTTTCAACAACTACGCCGTCGCCTTCGTTGAAATCTATATTCAACGGATCGAAAGAGTACTGTTTGCCCTTTCCCCCGAATTTTACGCCTACTATCATCGGCATAGGTATTTTACCTCCAAAAGTTTAATAAACAAATTATCGAGTATATTCTCGTCTTTGCAATAACTCTCGACTTTTTGCTTTGCGTTTATTATAAGTTCGTTGAAATTGACCAGCGTCGGAACGTTGAACGTATCTATCAACGGATTGACTTTTTCAAAGCCGTCTATCTCCGCGCCCGTCTTTTTTTTGAGCAGAACTCCGCAAATAAGTTGCATTATATCAAGATACTTGACAAGTTTTCCGTCCTTTATATCCATTCTTTTTTGCATTTTAAGATTGACCTTAGTGGACGTGAGTCCTTTAAGCAAAAATATGACGTCGCTCATATCTCCGGAAAAATCTTCGTCTTCCAAAAGTTCGTCGCATCTGGACAAACTTCCCATACAGCAATCCACCGCTTCGTTTACGACCGCCTTTGAGTATCCCCTGAACGTTTCCGCAAAATATGAATTCAGTTGATTTTTGGAAAAAGGCGATACCGCAAGTTTTTTACTTCTCGATTTAACGGTCTCCAACACCGCTGTCTGTCTTTGAACTCCCAGCACGAAAACCACTCCGTCGACAGGCTCTTCCAGACTTTTGAGCAAGAAATTCTGAACCTTTACGTCTACCTTGTCAAGATTTCTGATTATCATTACCTTAACGTCGCCGTCGCCCGTTATATACACCTTTTCTACGAATTCTCTTATGCCGTCGGCTTTGAGATTTTTGGGTTCGTACACGCTTTCGTGATTGCCGTCTTCGACTTTTTTGCAAGTAAGACATTTACCGCAACCGCCGTCTTTGCATAGTATTCTCCGCGCGAACAGCGTACACAGTCCGTCTACGGCAAGAGCGTCTTCGCTCATTATCATATAACAATGATTGAGTCGTCCTTCGAGCATATCGCTCTCCAAAGCCTTGTAAACTTTGGTATTTACGAGCAACTCTTCATACTTTATCATCTTTGCAAAATTCCTTTTTCAATAAGCGCGTTTACTATTTTAGCGTGAGTAACTTCCGCTTCCGACGAACAGTCAATAGCGACTATTCTTTCGCCGTAACGCTCGCAAGCGAGTTTATATCCTTCGTAGACCTTGATATGGAAGTCCATACCTTCCTGCTCTAATCTGTCGTTCTCATCCGCGCCGCCCTTTCTTTTGAACGCCAAATCGGGTCTGAGATCGAGAAAAACCGTAAGGTCGGGAACTATATCGGCGCAAGCGAGATCGTTCAGCGCTTCTATCTTCTCTCCGCCCAGTCCTCTCGCTATTCCCTGATAAGCGAAAGTCGAATCAGTAAATCTGTCGCAGACTACGAGTTTCCCCTGTTCGAGAGCGGGGCGTATTACTTTTTCGCACAACTGGGCGCGCGCCGCGCTGTAAAGCATGGCTTCGCACATGCCCGTCATATCAGCGTTGTCTCTATCCAAAATTATCGCGCGTATTTTTTCGGAAATCTCGTTGCCGCCCGGTTCTCTTAAAAATACAGCGTCAACGCCCTTTCTTTCTAAGTACTCTTTTATCAATCGCAACTGAGTGGGCTTGCCCACTCCTTCGCCGCCTTCGAAAGTAATAAACTTGCCCTTCATAACAAACTCCTGACAATACCTATTTTATCACAGCAATACGGCCTTGGGCAAGTCCAAACAG
>JAIEEW010000012.1 GCA_029067255.1 Clostridia bacterium
ATATAATGGTATAAACAACAAAATAGTGATTCAGTTCACAAAACCGTGGAGAAAGAAGAGTAACTGTCGGTAGGAACTTTACAGAGAATTGCAGTTGGTGAGATGCAATGAGTTGTGAGACAGCGAATGGACTTTTGAGGGCAGAGTAATGTCTGACGGAATCCCCTCGTTAGTGGGAAGACGCGTGATGGCGCGTTAGGGTGGCTAAAAAACAAGACAACGTAAAGCGGAATCTTGTCCCAAATCATACAGGGACAAGATTTTTTTTATAAACAAATGGGAGGACACAAAAATGGAAAAGAAAATACCGCACAGATTTTATTTGACAGAGGAGCAGATGCCAACGCAATGGTATAATCTCAGAGCGGATATGAAAGAGCAACCCGATCCGTTGCTCAATCCGGCTACGGGCAAACCTGTATCCGAAGAAGATTTGTATCCGATTTTCTGTAAGAAACTCGCTCATCAAGAAATGGATGCGACCACAAGATATATAGATATCCCCGAAGAAGTATTGGAGATGTACAAGATTTACAGACCGTCTCCGCTTTGCAGAGCGTACAACCTTGAAAAAGCGTTGGGTACGCCGGCGAAAATCTATTATAAATTCGAAGGCAACAATACGTCGGGAAGCCATAAACTCAACTCGGCTATCGCTCAGGCGTATTACGCAAAAGATCAGGGACTTACTTCTCTGACGACGGAAACCGGCGCGGGACAATGGGGTACGGCTCTGTCCGAAGCGTGTTCTTATTTTGGACTTCCGCTCGATATATTTATGGTAAAGGTATCTTACGAGCAAAAGCCTTTCAGAAAAGCCGTAATGCAGGTGTTTGACGGCAACGTTATACCCAGTCCGTCTAATACGACCAACGTCGGCAGAAAGATCCTTGCCGAAAATCCGAATACTACGGGTTCACTCGGTTGCGCTATATCCGAAGCCGTTGAAAAAGCGGTATCTACCGAAAATTGCAGATATGTTCTCGGAAGCGTACTTAACCAAGTGCTTTTGCACCAGTCTATAATAGGTTTGGAAAGCAAAAAGGCTATGGAGATTCTTGGAGAATATCCCGACGTCGTAGTTGGATGCGCGGGCGGCGGCTCAAATCTCGGCGGACTTATCAGCGCGTTTATGCAGGATAAACTCAACGGTACGAAACCTAATACTAGATTCGTAGCGGTAGAACCGGCGTCATGTCCGTCGTTTACCAGAGGAAAGTATGCTTACGATTTCTGCGATACGGGTAAGATTACGCCGCTTGCAAAGATGTATACGCTGGGTAGCGGATTTATTCCGTCGGCAAATCATGCAGGCGGTTTGAGATACCACGGTATGTCGCCGATATTGTCCAAACTTTATCATGACGGATACATGGAAGCGGTATCTTACGAGCAGACCAAAGTATTTGACGCTGCGGTTCAGTTTGCAAAATGCGAAACGATTTTGCCCGCTCCCGAATCGGCGCACGCTATCAAAGGCGCGATAGACGAAGCGTTGAAATGCAAAGAAACGGGCGAAGCAAAGACGATCCTTTTCGGTTTGACCGGTACGGGGTATTTCGATATGAAAGCGTATTCCGAATATCTTGCCGGCAATATGAACGACTATATTCCTTCGGACGAAGATCTGAAAAAAGGCTTCGATTCATTGCCGAATATCAAATAACAAATTCAAAGGCGGCTGAACAAGCCGCCTTTAACATATGGAGCAAATTATGGAAAAAGATTTTATTACGCCGCCCGACCATGTAAATTTCAAAGCAAAAAAACTTTTCGGCAATATGGGCGAAATCATAGACGGAGCAATCGCTTACGTAAGCGCAAAAGGTGGCGGACCTATGCAATTACATACTCATTCTCACGACCATTTATTTATCGTCGTCAAAGGTCGCGCGAGAGTTTATGTAGGCGGGCGAGAAGTTGTTTTGGATAAAGACGAATCGTACCTTGTCGACGGAACTCTACCGCACTCGGTTTGGAACGACGTTGAAGAAGAAACCGTTATGATAGGTTTGTCGGTGAAACATACTGAAACTCGCTAACTTTCATAAGTATACTGTGTCCGGTATTTCAAGAATACGTACTCATTTGAGAATTCATACTTGACAAACATCGATTAATTTGTTATAATTAAAACAGATGTTGCAAAACAAGTGTTTTAATAAGGAGAAAAGTATGCCGCCGAAAGCGAAGTTCAGCAGGGAGAGAATAATCGAAGCCGCGATTAGCATTGCGGAAAGAGACGGTATCGACGCGTTGACCGCGCGTTCGTTGGGCAGTGAACTGGGGAGTTCGGCAAGACCGATATTCACAGTGTTTGAAAGCATGGACGAAGTATCTAAAGCCGCGCTAGATTACGCGAATTCGCTTTACGGAGAATACGTCGAGCAAGGGTTAAGCGAGAATATTGCATTCAAAGGCGTGGGAAAGGCTTATATAAGGTTTGCTAGCGAGCATCCCAGACTATTTCAACTATTATTTATGAAAGAACGATATGAGCGCAACGATACGACCAACGTTTTACAAGGCATTGAAAAGCATTACGAACAAATCATTACTTCTATTTGCGACGGTTACGGCTTAGATAGAAAGTCGGCGATAGATATTTATTTTCATCTTTGGGTTTACTCTCACGGTATAGCGGTCTTGATTGCGACAAACGTATGTCGATTTACGCAGGATCAGACTTCGGAAATGATTTCGCAAGTATTCGTGTCATTACTCAATAGATTAAAGACGGAGAGCAAATTATGATAAAAGCGGAAAACGTAACGAAATCTTACGGTTCGACAGAAGTATTGAAAGGGATTTCATTGCAAATAGAAGACGGGGAATTTGTTGTAATATTAGGCGCGTCGGGATCGGGAAAATCAACGTTGCTAAGCGCGCTTTCGGGACTGGAAAAGGTTGACGGTGGAAGCGTAGAATGTAACGGAGAACGTTTAAATACTCTCAACGACGCTCAACTTACCGAGTTTAGAAAAAATCACGTGGGATTTGTTTTTCAGCAATACTATTTACTTTCTCATCTTAGCGTTGCCGCAAACGTAAAACTCGGCGCGGATTTAGCGGATAATAAAGATTATAAAAGCATTATCAATGCTGTCGGATTAGGAGATAAACTCCAAAGCAAACCGTCCGCGCTTTCAGGCGGGGAACAGCAGAGAGTATGTATTGCAAGAGCGTTGGCGAAAAATCCCGACGTTTTGTTTCTCGACGAGCCGACGGGAGCGTTGGACGAAAAGACGGGAAGAGAGATTTTAAATTATATTTTCGGATTGCAAAAAGAAAAGGGTTTTACCGCAGTAATGGTTACTCACAATGAAAACATTGCTCAAATGGCGGAAAAAGTCGTGAAAATGAACAGCGGAAAAATAGTAGAGATATACCAAAACGCAGTTCGCAAATCCGCCTACGAAATCGGGTGGTAATATGATAGTAAGTATCAAGGACGGACTTAAACTTATCGGCATTTCTATAGTATGCTGCTGCGCTGTTTTTGTCTGTACGTTTATGCTCAATTATTATCTAGACGTTTTGCCGTTAAAAGATTTGATGACTGATTCCGGCGCAATTCAACTTTACAACGCTCAACTCGCGACTGCGAAATTGACGTCGGCAATAACGGGCGGAGTTTTGTCGCTTATTTCCGTTGCAATGCTGATTTTTTATATCAAACTTTATATCGATTCTCATTCAAGTCAACTTGGGATAATAAAAGCGTTAGGCTATTCGCGCGGCGCTGTCGCAAGCAGATTTTGGGTATTCGGCTTGTCAGTTTTTGCAGGATGCGCGATTGGCTTTTGCTTAGGCTGGGCGGTAATGAAGACAATTTATCAAAGTATGACTATCGAAGGCGTTGGGGAAATCGCGATAC
>JAIEEW010000120.1 GCA_029067255.1 Clostridia bacterium
ACTTGGGAAAGAATGGTTCCCGGCGCAGACGGCAATCTCGATTCTTTCTGGGGTTCATTCAGAGCAACCGTCCCCGATTTGCTTACCGATGTTGTAAAAGGTTTGGGCATTAACATTAATATTGGAGCGTTGGATGGACTTTTGAGCGGCATATACAATCAAGTAAGCGTACTTATTCGTTCGCTGTTGCCGTTTGCAGTCTTCAACGAGTTCCACGTAGGTCTTAACGTTGTCGACGCGACAATCGCAAACCTATCGGTAGTGGGACTAGACCATAATCAAGTCATCTACGATGATGAGGGAAATCCTGTATATGGAGATGATAGCGAAGCAAGAAGAGCGGATAATTTCTCGCAGATATGGATATACAATATGTTCAAATCTGTGGGCGACCCGTCCAACGCTTTACCGGGAGTAAGCGGTGAGGACGCGAAAGGCGTTGTAACCTGGACGGATATTCCGTCGCGTATTGACTACGCTCCGTATACTTACGAGTCAGACACAGCGGGTGTAGAAGAAATAATCAAAAAATACTTTACCAACAAGACTGCGCGTTATCAAGACGGCGCAAGCGGTGTAATAATCAAAAAAGACGTATCGTTCTATTTCACGAAATACCGTTACGACGACAACAGTGAGTGGATGAATAATCCGGAAAACACTCCGGTAACAAAACTTGATTTGTCGTTGAAAGGAACGTATATTGTTGAAGCGAGAGCGACGTTTGACGGTATGAACAAAAAGATGGAAATCACGATCAACGCGCTTGGCGACGGCGGTGGCGGCGTTGTGAGAGCAGATTCGTTCTCCATGCACGTATACGATCCGCTCCCCGACTTTATCTCGGTAAGAATGCAGGACGACTCTACCAGAAAGATAAGAATTGACGACGGTTCGGGCGGAGTTCAGATCCTTAACAAAGATGGCACTGGTCCTGTAATGCCCGAGAAATACGGCGAGAATCACACTGTGGACGCGTTGGTACGCTTCCCCAGACAAGGTCAGCCTGACTTGCCGATAAAAGTCGAGTATCTCGATTCTACAGTCGACAAAGTTATTGTCAACGGAGAGGCTATTGATGCTCAGGACGGCAAAGTAGCGAGTATCATAATCGATTTGTACAATTACAAACTCAGCAAAGAGTCCAGCATCACGGATTATATCTCCGACGTCTTCTACTTCAAGTATAAAGACGGAAAAGCGGTAGGTTTGGACGTTAACGGAGAATGGGAATACGATCCTGAAGAAGTGGCGAAGTTCTATGAAAGAGTTGTCGGTGAAGACGGATTCTCCGAAGACGTAAGCGGAACTGCGTTTGCGGTAAGAAATACCGTAGGCAGCGGACCGACCGAGCAGGAAGTAAAACTCATGATTTGGGTTAAGACGAAGAAAGTCAACAAGTTGACGATCGCCGGACTTGAAAATACTCTTAGAGTAGACCCGTATCAGTATTATATGTATCTGTACTATATGGATCAGTACGAAAGCGTAATTATTGATAAGGAGCATGATAGCGAATCTGTTATAAGAGAAAAAACGGAGATGAAAGCCGAGTTGAAAGCCAAAGCGGACAGCATCAATCCGTTCCCGACGACGGCTACGGCGACTTACTACGATTCTTACAATTCGCCGATAAAAGAAGGCGAAACGATCATCGACAACGGCGTCGAAGACGTATACATCAGATGGAACGAAGAAGATTACAAGACTGTAGACTTCTCGTGGAATAACAACAACAGCGGCGGAAAAGACGACGTTTGGGTATATCTCGACAACAGCAAATACGATGGAAACTTCACTTGGAAGTTCCAGACTAGAATAGTAGTATTGAGAAACGAGATTCAAGCGGTTTACTTCGACGATGAACTCACTCAGTCGACCTACTTCATTGATCCGTTCGACTATTTGCTCAAAAAATCGCACGGAATGACAGACAAAGAAATCTATCCGAGCGAAGCGAACATACTGTTCACCAACGGAAGCGTACGCAAGATGCCGATACAATGGGTAGGACTCGATAAGTTTGAAATCACCGATTATTCCAGCAGAGTCGCTCAGTTGCAGGTAAAAATAGGCTTTGACATTAACAATATGCTTGAAGGTAAAGTCGGTTTGGATACCGATCTTGAGCAGACGGCTTACGTCAACGTCAGAGTTGAAGATCTCACGCCGGACGGTCTTGACGTAGCGGGTAGCGAATACAGCATTAAGAATAAGGGCGAAGCGACGTTCTATATCGACCCGATACAAGTGCTTTACTACGGAATGGATCCGTTCCCCAAAACCGTTGATATGGTTTACAAGGGCGGAAAAACCACTGCTCTCGAAGTCGATTGGGATTTTGATTATCAACTCATTACGATGCAGGGAAGAAAAGGATTGACTGCGACGGTAGTTATTTCCGATGAATATAGGTATCCTATTAACGTAGAGATAATCGATCGCACCAACCTTAAAGCGGCGACCGGAAACATAACGATCGATCCGTACAAGTATACGGTAGACGAAAACGGAAGCAGAGTATACTCCAACTTCACGTCTAAGTCTTATATCTATAAACTTGTCGGCAACATAAACTACGAAGATATAAATAATCTCAAAGTTGAAGGACTGAACAAAGTATCGGGTAAAGTATCCGACGAGTTCAATACCTACGTCCAATACGAAGTTGAGTATATCAAAAACGCAAAGCAGGAAGTATATACCGCGAGAGATATTGACCTTATCGCAGACTTCTTAGAAAGAGAAGGTAAAAACATAACCGTTTTGTCGGCTGTTGCGAAAGAATACTTCGAAGTCAACGTTGATTGGGATCTGACTGAAATCAACTACGCTATAAGCGATACGTACACAGTCAAGATGATTTCTAAGGCTTTGGACGAAAAATATGACAGAACGTTCAGAATAAACGTTGAAGTCGTAGCGAAGAAAGTAAGTTATGTCGGAAGAGAAGATTATTACATCAATATAGATCTCAAAGGCGCAAACCTTACTGAAGAAGAAGTGCTGACAAAGACGCTGTCGCGTAACCTTTACGTTATGTTTGATCAAGGCGGCGAAAATGAAAGTTACGGCAACTACGATTGTACTATCGATTTGAATGGTGTAAACTTTGATTATTATCACGTTATGTCTGTCAAAGAATTTGAAGTTGACGGCGTGAAGTACAATTACAGAGACAGATCGGGTAATCCCGTAGCCGACGTAGATGTTGCAAAGCAAGGCACCGACGTAACCGTAACGGTCTGCAGTGGCGACATAGCGCAACGCGTTACGATCAAAGCGGTTGTAATTTACAACGACACGCAGACGGCTTAATTGTGGGGGATAGATAAATTTATGAATGGAAAAATTATGAAAAAGACTATAACGGCAGGCGTCGCGGTACTACTCATCGTAGTACTCGCGATAGCGTTGGCTAGTTTTTTGAACAAACCTATGATTGCCAACGCTGATGAAAACTTGCTTCAAGCGACTTACGTTGGCGATCACGGACAGTTGCCTGACGTTGACGGCGGACACAGAGCGGACGCTGATGCGAAAAAGCATATTGTCGACACGTACGGAGCGGATAGCGAAAGTATGGTCCTTAAAATTACCACAGGGCAACAACTCTATGATTTTATCAACGGAGAAGGTCTCACCGGAGCATACAATTACGCTTATCTTGCAAACGACGTCGGTATCGCTTATTCCAATGGCGCCGGTGGAGCGGGTCTCGGATACGACCATACCGTTTCAAATTCTAGTTCCAGCGCAGTTTTTGACAAAGTGCTTGACGGCAACGGATATACGTTAAAAATTTGGGGCGGCGTAGGCGATATGCAATACGTCCAAAAATCAGACAATTATTTCTCTTTCGGAACTACGTCGTACAGATACACTGGTTTCTTTGCCGCTATCAACAACGGTACGGTAGCCAACTTGACGGTGGATTACTTATCTCCGCATACGGCGATCTCCGCGATTTACGGCATAGGCGCCAATTCAGGTAGTAGACCTTCAAACTTTAATCCATCCGATACGGAAAGTAACAGCGGTCTGTTTAATCCCAACGCTAATTTGGGCGCAGTCGCGGGCGTTATGTTCGGTATGAACGGAGAAGGCGGTTTGATTGAAAACGTTAGACTCAATCTCAACAGCCCCTTCAAAATCATAGACTGGGCAGGTTCGGTAGGCGACGTAAATGCTAACTTTGCTATCGCAGGCGGTATTGTCGCAAGAGCGGGAATGGGCAGTCGTCTTAAAGATTCTCAAATAAATTTTGACGCAAACGCCGGTATTTACAGCGGCGAAGAAGGTTACAATATCTCAAATTTGAGACAAGGCAGAGGACTTGCGGTAGCCGGCGGACTTGTAGGCATGATAGACAAAGGTATGGCGGACGCTGAAGGTCAGCCGGTCAAAAACGCTTATATCGAATATTGCGCCGTTACTGGCGGCGGTACTGTAAAGGCTTACGTCGGAAGAGGACACGTCAGCAATGATTATGACGGATTTAGAGCCTATACCGGTAGCGCAATCGGCGCTTGCTTTAATATAGTAAAAACGTCTAATAACGGAGATACTTCTGCCGGCGGACAAGGCGACGGCGACGATAGCGCCTATGCGGTCAATAACGGACAGGTCAACGGAATAATATCCAACTGGACGGGTACTACGCAAAACAATTTCCAAAACGAAAACACAATCGCTCACGGTCAAGTGTTCGGTTCCTTAGGTTCCAACGTGGGAAGTTGCGCGTTGCTTTTCGATTTGATTTCGTATAGAAGGGGCAAAGGCGTTGACGTTGATGGCAATGAATCGCCATATAAGACTCTTGACTCTTACCGTTCCCATATGCTTGACGGTTGGCTTGGAATGTATCCAAAGACTGAAGGCGGTGAAGTCTACGTAAGACTTGTAGGCGACGCAAATTCCACATACGATTTCAGAATTCACGCTATCGCCAACAATTCGTCTATTACCGATCAGCAGATGCTTGAAGAAAATCTCGGAACGACCGACGGTAAGCAATATACGTTGTCCAACGGTCAAGCGGGCAACATTATTTGGAGAGCGACTTTTGGCGAGACCGAGCGTATAAGCCTTATGACAAGTATGCCGACGTACGCCGAAAGCAAATTGGTTACATCCAAAACGGCAGGCAACTACGAATATTCGTTTGGCAACATAACGACTCTGTCTTATGAAAACACCAACGGCTCCACGCTAAGCAAGCAATATGACGGCAAAAAAGCGATTTTGAACAGACCTAACGTCGTATCCGCATTGGGAATACAGTTGGAAGAATACGGCGACAACGAGTGGACGATATTGAGAAACGGCGTTGCAACGAGTTCGGACATGTCCGGTACTGCATTGCCGGGCGCGTACGTTATGTCCGTACAGGCGGAAGAACAGACGTACATTCCTTTGGGATATTACAGCGAAACTCAAAAAGTCGCGGCATGGAAGCCTTCTGACAACTATAAATTCAATATTATCGAAGGCGTGCTTACTTACGGAAGCGGCACGGTAGTAACTGAGAATTGGAGCAAATCCGCTACGTTTGAACTTGTTATGAAAAGCGAAGAAGACTTTGATTCCATAAGATACGTCCGCAACGGCACAATAGTTATGGACAGCGCGGATAAGTTTGTAAAGAACGGCAACAGAGCGACTATCACAATAGACGAGTCTACCGGTAAAAACGGTATGGCGTACTCCTTTATCGCTTACGCGAAAGACGGCGATAAAGAAATAATCGTAGCAAGAACAAAACAGTCGGAAGATAGAAACGTTAAGATTGACAACGAAAATCCGGAAATAAGCGAGATTCTCTATTACGCTAGAAATGCGAAGGGCGAAGAAACTCCGCTTTCGGAGAGCGAACTTTCCACGTGGCGTACCGACAGAGTAGTCGCAAGATACAATGTTATCGACACGAAGAGCGGTATCAAATTCGCGCCTACTTCAATAAGCGAACCTGGAATTAAGATAAATAACACCAAACTTGCCGACGGAAGTTATGACGTAGAAGTAACGATCAGTAAAAACAGCAAATACGTTATCACTTATACCGACAACAACGGCAATACTCTTGACGTTAATCTACAAGCCGACGTTGATTATATGACGGCGCTGCCTTCATTGGCATACTACACGCAGACTTATCCCGTAAGCGATTACGGATATTCGACGCGCGGCGCAAGAATCAGATTCAATCCAACGATAGGATGTTCGCAGTGGCAATTGCAGTACAGTTGGCAGAAAAATCCCGACGGTAGCGACAAATGGGAAGTCGCTATGGCTCAGGATGCAAACGGCAACAACACTGATGATGAGTATATCCTTAAAGGTTCTTCTCAGCAATCTTTCCTTATCAACTGGAATATGGGCGATCCTGTAAGAAAGACCGGAGCAGACTTTAAGATGAAAATAGTCAACTTGCAAGGTCTATACGATGACGTTTATCTTTCTAAGGGCGGCGTTGTTACTGACAACGGATTTGTAGGCAAGTATTGTATAAACTTTAAGCAAGCGAGCATTTACGTTGACAAATCCTTTAAGGGAATTACCGTGTCAAGCGAAGACGATTACAACGGCAAAAGCGTAGCGGAACTGATCGCTACTTGCACTGATGCCGAACTTGATAAAATCTTCAACAAAACTTACGACGGCACGGACAAATATGTAGGTCGTTACGAGACTTACGATGGCAAGGACAAATATGTAGGTAGTTATGAGTTCTACGTCAATATAAAATACTCCACTGACGAGAGAAATCAAGCGAACGATTTTGCGAAAAACAACGGAATAGGAGTACTTTATGCTCCCGCATATATCGCTTATCCGGACGATATCGATACTAGTATAAAGGTGGAACTAAGATATGAATCGGAAAACGCGGCTAATAGAGTCAAACTTTACGCTACGTTTGCGCCCGACAGTCTTGACGCAGAAAAATACGATATTTTCTTTGCAGACAACAGCATGATAAATTTTGACAATTCTTACACGATTGTCGATGAAGACATTACTTCTGCAAGAATAGAAGTGCCGATGGCTACCAAAATCAAAGTATACGAAAAGATCATATACCTTGAACATGACGCTATTGGACTTGAAAACGTGTATTATTACGGAGATACAGTTCCTGAAACTGTAGTAGCCAATATCGGCATCAAGGATTATCCGCTTACGATCAAACTCACTAGCGACGCGCAAAAAATCGTTGGTATCGGCTTCTATGACGTTAAGGGCGAAGTAATAACTCCGTTGAATGGCAACATTAAGATTATTGAAGTTGTCGGACAAAAGATAGAGATCGCTCCGTTGCCGGTGCCTATCGACATCGAAATGGACGGAGACAAGAATATTCCGGTATCCGTTCCGGCAAGCAAAGAGCATTTGTTCACTGCTAAGTATACTGATATCAACGGCAAAACGCAGAATGCGAAAGTGAAACTGGAAATGGGCGGCGAAACCGTAATTGATAAGACTATATTCAAGAAAGGAAATTATACTATAACAGTATATATCGAAGATGAAAACTATACCGTCAAAGACGGATATATCGGCGACGACGGTTTTATGGTCAATGACGGAACGTACAAATTCTACTTCTCTATAAGACAGGGTAAACTTGAACTCGCTATGGGCGTAAACGTTGTTGAATACAACGACGGTAATCCGATCAATTACAATCCTGGTATACCTGCCGGCATGAAAGAAGGGATTTTTGACAGAGCGGATCTTTCTTACGTATATTATCCTTATCTTCCGGGCGCTCAATACGACGCGGCAACCAGGACGGTCAAGGGCGAATGGGATAGAGAAAATCCGATGGGAGCGGACGAACTCCCCATAGAGATCGGCTTATATCACGTGGAAGTAACTTATAAGGGTAACGACGCGTTCTTTGCTGAGACCTATTCGGGCGATATGAACGTTGTCAAGGCGAAGACGCAATTTGAAGTTGAAAACAGAGTAACTTATTCGTATGCTCTTGATGAAGACAAAAATCCTATTATGCGCACTTACGATTACGTTCAAGCGCTCGCAAGATTGAGATCGGTCGGCACTCGTTACGAGATTTGGAATTACGCTTCCAACTCCGAAGAGTACAACAGCAAAATTGTAGTAAAATATTACAATTCCTCAACAGGTAAATTCGAGCCGCTCGTGAAAGGATCGTTGCTCGGTTGGTATAGCGAACAGGGCAATTACTCA
>JAIEEW010000121.1 GCA_029067255.1 Clostridia bacterium
CGGAGTGTTCCAATGCGCGAAAAAGTCTTTTACAAGAAATCCGGCTTTTTGAAAAATGTTTTGTTTTGCCATAATTTTCTCTCCCTTTTCTGTTTTCAAATATATAACAATATAATATTTTTATCTTTGCGAAACGTATCTCTCTTTTCCCGACTTATATTATAACACAGAATATTGTCATTTCGTCTTACTTTTTTTGGAAAATTTTCTGTTCACGTAAGCGTCGTCTATAAGGTTATGCAATCCCTGCCAATGCAGTACTCTGCGATTGAACCACGCCTTTTGCAAATTACCCCTGAATTTGCTCGGATTTGCGACTTTGAGCGGTTTTGACGCATAACCTTCTTTTGCCAAATATTTAACCGTATAAGGCAAACGTCTTTCAAAATCTTCGTAGTCTTTTTCTCCTTCCAACCACATTGCTTCGGACAACGCGCACAGTCTTGGCAACAGCCTTGCGCAAGCCGTCTTGAAATTAGGAACGTATTCCGTCCAAAGCGACACTTCCGCGCCCACAAGTTTTTCTTCCTTTATCCCTTTGTGTAACGGGTTGAACGAATATGATTTTTTCAAACTCAATCTACCATAAGGAAAATCCAAATAAGTATGTTCGGAATCGCTTACGATATGACCGCCTGCGCTATTTACGCTTCTTGCGGCGTCGTTGCCGTTTTCGCCTTCGCCACCCCAAAACTGCCATACCACTTGCGGATGAACGTCGATACTCGCGTTAAGTCCGTTCCAAAGTACGGGGATAAATCCTTTGTCAACAACGTATTGACTAACTCTTCGCATAAAGTATCCCAGCAATTCTTCTTCGCTGTCCATTCCTTCTTGTTTCATAACCGCCTGACAACGCTCGCACAGTTTCCAACGGTGTTTGAATACTTCGTCTCCGCCGATATGAATATATTTAGTATTTCCGCCAAACAGTTCGATCACTTCGTCCAAAACGTCGAAAACAAACTCGTAGACGCTCTCTTTGCCTGCGCAAAGCGGATCGTGCTTAACTCCCCAATGAGTAGCGACGGGAAGTTTTCTGTCAAAACATCCGAATTGCGGATAACAAGCCAAAGCCGACTGTATATGTCCAGGCATATCTATTTCCGGAAAGACCTGTATATTGCGGTCGTTGGCGTACTTGATGATCTCTCTGATATCGTCTTTCGTATAAAAACCTTTGTGCGGTTTGATACCGAAATTCGTATGCGATCTTTTGCTTCCTTTTTGCGTGAGCAAAGGATATTTATCTATCTCTATTCTCCATCCTTGATCTTCCGTCAAATGCCAATGCAAAACGTTCAATTTATGCAAATAACATATATCGATGATCTTGAATACGTCTTGTTTACTATAATAGTATCTGCCTACGTCGAAGAGCAAACCCCTGTGTTTGAGATAAGGCTCGTCATCTATCAAACAGTACGGCAAATTGCAACCGTAATTGAAAAGCAGTTGACGCAAGGAAGAAAAACCGTACGCCAAACCCGCTTGCGCGCGCGCCTGTATTTGGATTCCTTCGCCGTCGATTTTTAATCTATATCCTTCTTTATCGGATACTTCGCTGCTTTCTGCGTCGTAAGTAACCTTAACGCCGCTTGTTTTAGAAATTTCAACGCCCGCGCTTTCGGCTTTTTCCGCAAACTCTGCGGCGGCAAAGCAAGGTGCGCCTTCAAGACGCAAAATCTTGCTTTCAAGCGTACCGTCGAAAATTTCGACGCGTTTGGGATACGGTATAAGTTTCAATTCGTTCATATTTCTCCTTGATCCGATTGTTTTCGGATTTTCATTATCATTGATAGCGTGTTTTTAGCGGTTCGTTCCAACTCTGCGCGCGTAATACCGCCGTCTTTTCCCAAAGTAGCGAGCAGCGATCCGTCGGATCTATATTTCTTTGCCGTCCGATTGTTGTCGCCGGGCATAAATACGTCAACCTGCGCTCTTACGCGATAAGCGTTGTCCTTAATCTTAGGAAATTCTGGACTTTTGCTTTTGCGCATCCACCAATCGGTAATTACAAGTCCATCGTAATTCCATTCTTCTCTCAAAACCGTCGTAGCCAAATCGTAATTGTAATGACTCCATACTCCGTTGATTTTGTTGTAACTCGTCATAATATTAAGCGGTTGGCTTTCCCTTATGCAAATCTCAAAACCTTTGAGATATATTTCTCTTAAAGCGCGTTCGGATACTCGAGAATCGTTGTAGTTTCTGTTATACTCCTGATTGTTGCAGGCAAAATGTTTTGGACACGCGCCCTTACCGCTTGCCTGAATTCCTTTAACGAAAGACGCCGCCATTTTGCCCGATAGCAACGGATCTTCCGAAAAATACTCAAAGTTCCGTCCGCAAAGCGGATTTCTGTGAATATTCATTCCTGCGCCCAACAATACGTCAACGCCGTAATACGCCATTTCTTTTCCGACAAGTTTGTACAACTCTTCCACGAGTTCTGTATCCCAAGTAGACGCGAGCGCCGTGCCGCACGGCAACAACGACGTAAATTTGGCTATTCTTATACCCGCAGGTCCGTCCGCCGTAATGATAGCGGGGACTCCTTTATCAGTCAAAGACGGTATTATTCCCCCGTACGCGCCGGCGTTGCCTGCCGTCCCTATCGGAACGCGCATATATCCCAGTCCCCTGGAAAGCGCTTCCAGTTCCTTATCCGTAAGTTGAGATATGAACGATTCAATATCCGCCTTTCCCGATTTGACGTCGTCGAAAGATATTCCGCGCTCGCCTTTATAACCTATTTCCGACGGCAAAGCGTCGGTTATTCTCTTTTTCAAATCAACGTCGCCCAACGGAACGATTTCATTTACTGCAACGGGTTCTCCGTCCTTTTCGCTTGCGCGCAACCTTTCAAAACTCTGTTTGACCGGACATATACCTTGCAACGTCTTTATTACCTTATCTCTCAAAAGTCCGAATCGACCCGCGCAAATCTGCGTATTTACGTCGCTTCCGACAAATACCGCGTATTCGCCCTTTTCGAGTATATAAGAATTTTTATTATCGCTTGCTTCGGTATCGTCGTAACTTGCGAAAGAATAGAAATCGAACTTAAATTCCAACGTCTGAGTTTCGCCCGCTTTTAGAAGTTTTGTCTTTGCAAACGCTACGAGCGAGCGTTGCGCTTTTCCCAGTCTGCCCTGCGGAGCCTGAACGTATATCTGAACTACTTCTTTCCCTGATATTTTCCCGATATTTTTTACCGCGACTTTACAACTGACAAGGTCGCCGTCCACTGAAAATCCCACGGGGTTTATTTCAAACTGCGTATAAGACAGTCCGTATCCGAAAGGATATAGAACTCTATCTTTTGCAAACGTAGAAAAATATCTGTAACCTACGAATATATCTTCTTTATAATCATTGTATTCCTTTGCCCCGAAACATTCGGATGAAGGATAATCTTTGTAATCAATAGCGACGGTATCAGGCAATTTGCCGCAAGGATTTACTTCGCCGCGCAACACGTCAACAACGCTATGCCCGCTTTCCATACCGCCTTGCCAAGCGTAAAGTATAGCGGAGATCCTGTCGCCGTACCGCTCCGCCCAAGACATATCTATGATATTCCCGCAATCCATTATTACCACGGTTTTGGCAAAAGAAAGGGTAATTTTGTCAAGCAAGTTCTCTTCTTCGTCCGTAAGATAATAACTGCCTTTTTTCAGTACGTTTTCTCTGTCTTCGCCCGCCGCTCTGCCTATAACGAAAATCGCTACGTCGTTCCTTTCCGCCGTTTTGGCGATCAAATCGCCGTCTATCGGCATTTCCGGATAATTCATAGGCCAATGTCCCCACCAGCCTTCGAACGGAACGTTCTCTTCTTTTTGGCACCAGTTTTCGTAAATATCCGCCAACTCATTATCGAGAATAAAACCGCCGTCCGCGGATGCTTCTCTCATCGCTTGCAATAAATTGATTTTATAAGGGGGTTTGACGTCTCCGCCGCTACCGTAACCTACGCAAAAATAATCGTATTGACACCTGCCGAAAAGCGCGACTTTATCGGTTTTTCCAAAAGGTAAAACGCCGTCGTTTTTAAGAAGAACCGCGCCTTCCGCGCCCGCCTTTCTTACCAGTTCGGGCATGCCTTGAGTAATATGCCTTTCGCCGACGGGAATATTGAGATCCTGCATAAGATCGTTGCCGTTTATTTTATCGGATATTTTTCTTATGATTTTCTCGAAAATTTTAAGCATATTTTCCCCTTTGCTCGCCTGCTGATATCCGAAAACGGCTTCGCCCGATATTCTATCAAAGAAAACATCCGTAAAATTTTCAACCGACTTTTTTATTTTAACATACTCTTACGCGCAATGCAATAGTATTAGTAAAATTACCGACAAATTCCGCGCAAATAAAACTCACCCGTCGCCAACGTCTAAAAACTAAAAGCAACGGGTATTTTCGTATAATTTATTTAGCAAGATTTAGTTTATCTGCCGCCGTTATTTCGTATCCTTTTCCATATTTGTAGTAACTCAAACAAGTCTGCTCGCAAGACACTTTCATTCCTGTGGAATGTTTACCGGTATATTTTTCATTTCTTCTCCAAGTCTTAAACTTCATCTTGCCGTCTATTTCTTCGATAGCGAAATCTATGGTAGTGTCTTCCATTGTAAATCCGTCTTCGCTCGCCGAAAGAGTATCAAGAAATTCATCCAGCGCTTCTCTTTGAACGGACGTCATCATTTCATAAGAACAATCTATCGCCAAAAAGCAATAATATGTGTCGCCGACTTTATAAACTTTGTCCGTATGTTTAGTCTTTGACATATAATCTTTACTTGAAATATCATAAGTCGTGATTTTCTCTTTCATAAGCCAGTTCTGCTCTTCAACGTCGCCGCTAAACTTAGTAAACTCGCCCCAGTCCTTAACGCCGAACACGCCGCTTTTATTATCGAACGACACGTTCTTTTTACTCGTATTGTTTATCTCGTAAGCGTTTGCGCCGTCAAAATAATATCTTGTGGCGCAAGTCCCCTTATCAAGACCCGTACCGTAAATGATTTCTTGCGAATAAATCTCATCGCCTTGCATCTTTCTTAAAAGCGAAGTTTTTCTTGACGCGAGCGAACCGCCTTTTCCCGCGGCAAACGTGAAATATTCTTCTCTGACGAAGTTCGTATCTTCAACAAAATTGTCATACGCTTCCATAACTAAATCGTACGCGCTCATTCCTTCGACGACGGTGGATTCGTCGTATACGGCGAAATTCTTATCTTTGACTTCAAACAAATTGCTGTCGTCGCCATTACACCCTGCCGCGCAAAGCGCCAAAACAATTATTATCGCTAATACAGATATAAAACTAACAATTTTTTTCATTCTCTTCTCCCGCGCTTTTGGTCATTTCTATTATCTATAATAAATTTGGCGTTTTGTCAACAATATTTAAAAAAAACATATAAATTCGTCCATTGCGATCGCCCAAGAGCGAGTTTTTGTTCGTTTAGAGTATGATTTCGTCTTATTCTTAACAACTATTGCGCGATAGTAATGCATATTGAAATTATCCGGATGATTTTGAACATATCTGTATTGTAACCGACTTATGAAGACTCTATTGACGGACGTATTCGCCATATGGTAAAATATACGGGTAGATATATTAAGATCAGGACGCTTTATGCGACTGAACGCAAGAGGTGATAATATGAAAAGAAACGGCATGTGTCCGGCATGTTATTTGAAAATGCTTTTTACGCCGGGCAAGCGAACTGCCAAACTCGATTTGGGAGAAAAATACGACAACGGCGTCGCTCTTACTCCGCCTATGGGTTGGGCAAGTTGGAACACTTTCAAAAACACTATCGACGAAGATCTTATTCTCGATACCGGAAAAGCGATGGTGGAAAAAGGTCTGCTCGACGCAGGATATAAATTTATCAATATAGACGACAACTGGCATTCGAATATGCGCGACGAAAACGGCAATCTTCAAGGCGATCTTGTAAAGTTTAAAAGCGGTATCCCCTATCTCGTTTCAAAATTAAACGATTTGGGACTCAAAGTCGGAATCTACTCTTCCAACGGAACGCTGACCTGCGAAAATCTGCCAGCCAGTCTTCACAACGAAGAAAAAGACGCGCTCAACTTCGCAAGATGGGGAATCGAATATTTCAAATACGATTTCTGCCACAACGAACAGTACAGCAAATACGCTCCGCTCGTATACGCGTTGGAAATAGTCCCGTTGGGAGAAAAAACCGGCAAAACCATTCTTTGTAAAGACGCCAAACTTGAAGGTCTGGCGAAATTCATGCCTGAAAAAAACGTGGAAGGCGGATACTTTATTTCAGGTCTTGACAAGGCTCGCGGAATAGCGGCTTTTGATAATATATATATAGACGAAGAAGGCGAATACGTCCTGACTTTATGTATCAAAAAGAAAGGCTGGTACAATAAATTACTAGTCGCTAAAGTCAACGGCGTAAACCATATTTACGAATTCCCGCATCAAAAATTCTGGAACACTACCGCAAGATTTCAACAAATCGTACGCCTTAAAAAAGGTATGAACAGAATCGAGTTGAGCAATCCTATAACCTGTCGCGCCGACTCCGCCGCCCTGCAATATTACAAAATGGGTCAAGCGCTCAAAAAAGCAACGGCAAGAGTAGCAAAAGAGAATAACGAAGAAGTCAAACCCATTACTTTCTCGATATGCGAATGGGGACTTAACAAGCCTTATAAATGGGGCGCGAAAGCGGGAAATTTATGGCGTACTACTCCTGATATAAATCCACACTGGAAGTGGATAGTAATGCTTTACAGACATACCGCAAAACTTCACGAGTATTCTTCCGTAGGCGCGTGGAACGACCCGGATATGCTGGAAGTGGGCAACGGAAAACTTACTTACGAACAGAACAAATCTCATTTCAGCGTATGGTGTATGCTCAATGCTCCGCTCATACTCGGCAACGATCTGCGTAGCGTAAAGCAAGACGTGCTTGATATCGTAACCAACAAAAATATGATAGCGATAAATCAAGATGCTTTGGGCAAACAAGCCAAACTAATGAAAAAAGGCGCTGTGGATATACTTGCAAAACCGCTTTCCGGCAACAGAACCGCAATCTGTCTCTTCAATACTAAAAAGGGAAAGAAACAAATCAACGTAGACCTGCAAACTATGATAAACGATAAGTACGTACAGATGAACCATAAAAATTCATATACTCTTACCGAACAGTGGACAGGCGAAACCGTAGAAACCAAAGGAAAATTCAAAACGGAAGTCGACGGCTATTCCGTCAAGGTCTATATAGTTTGATACACTAACAATTAAGATATTATTAGGGCGAGAAAATAAATATAATTTTCTCGCCCGTTGCTTTTTCCGACCAAACGCGAAATCTTCGTTTCTCTTCGATTTCAGTTGGACTTAATGGGCGTTCACTACGACATATACGGTAGCAATCACATTTAATCAAATGTAATTGCTAATCTT
>JAIEEW010000122.1 GCA_029067255.1 Clostridia bacterium
CTGTAAATCAAAAGGACGTAAGTTATATTTGCAAACTCGCAAGCGTAGAAAGCGTGGAATTTGTCGACAATAAAAACGGTATAGAAGAAAAACTCGTTTCGCTTTTCGGAGATTTCTGCGAAATTGCCGTTCCGCTCGGAGATCTTGTAGACGTAGAAAAGGAAGTCAAGAGATTACAGGCGGAGTATGACGTTACTATGAGCGAAGTTCAAAGAAGCGAGAGAATGCTTTCAAATCAAGGCTTCGTAGCGAAAGCGCCTAAAGCGTTGATTGACAAAGAGAAAGAAAAACTCGTAAACTATACGGAGAAAGCAAAGAAACTCAAATTGGAGATCGACAGTCTTCTCAACAACTGATAAGCGGATATGAAATATATATTTTTTGATTTTGACGGAACGATAAGCAACACCCACGACGGAGTTTGCGATATACTGGAAAAGACTTTCGACAAATATAACGTCGACGTAGACAAGTCGCTGTATTCCAAATTTATTGGACCGCCGTTGTCGGAGACTTTTGAAAAGTATATCGGCAAAGACAAGGCGTACGAAGCGGTGCAATATTTCAGATCGCTTTACGTGGGAGAAAAAGCGATTTATAAGAGCAAACTTTACGACGGCGTTGCGGATATGTTGGCTCAATGCCACGATATGAAAGGCATAACTACCGGCGTGGCTACGTGCAAAAAGCACGAAGAAGCAGACCACCTTCTTGAATGGTTTGGAGTAAAAGACAGCGTGGAAATTCTTTCGGGACTCGTCTACAACGTAAGAGAAACGAAAACGCAGGTTTTACGTTACGCGTTGGATAAGTACGGTTTGCAACCGCAAGACTGCGTAATGGTAGGCGATACTATCTATGACGTGGCGGGCGCTGAAGAAGTGGGAATGGATTGTATTCTCTGCCTTTGGGGATTTGGAGATTACGAAAATATTCATAACAAAAACGTGATTTTCAGAGCGAAGACTCCTTATGACGTTATAGACTTCGTAAGAGAAAATTACGCGGATAAACGATAAAATTCCGTAAAGGAGCAGATACGAAGATGAGTTATTCAAGAAGCGCGTTAGGATATATGCGGCATAATTTTCTCAAAAGTATGGCGGCTTTGTTCATACCCGCTCTTTTGATGGGAATATTGCTCGATCCTTTGAGTATGCTTGACATAGTCGTAAGTATAGGCAGAAAAGAGAATACGTATAATTCGTTTATAGATATCTTTAAGAAACTCAACGACTTTACAGGTATAGGTAGACTGTTTTTGATACTTTTCGCGCTGTTGATCACGATAGTATTCGTCAGCGTTACGTCAGGATATAACAGGCAGAGAATGCGTTACGGAAAAGATGCGAAACTCACTAATATCGGAGAATTTCTAAACGATCACTTTTTGCCTGTCGCAAAGTACGCATTGTTTATTTTTGTGTCCATGGAAATCGTGGCGATATTGCTTTCGACTTTTCTGTATACGGCTATAAAAACGTTGAAAAACGCGCTGCCTGCATGTATAATACTTTCAGCGTTGTTTTTGTTGATAGAACTCTATCTCGTCGCTTTGTCGTTGCTTTCGATACCGAATATGACTATGAAAGGCTATGGACTGTTCAAATCGTTGGCGCAATCTGCTACGAGTTTGAGCGCAAAGAGTTTCAAACTTTTCTTCGCTATACTATGGCTTATGGCGTTGCTTATGCTGCCGACTGTTTTTATAATCATTTTCCCGTTTGAAAACATGAAGTACGTCTTGAAAGCGTTGTCGTGTCTTTTCTACTGGGTGATGATATCTTATATGAGCGTAATTACTTATATCGTATATTTCGACGTCGAAGAATTAGAAAGGGAGGACCTGAAACTATGATAACGAAAGACTCTTTCAGTATTTTGATTTCAAAATTTTCACTGGTGTATCAACTTATACTTGCAATTCTGATCGCTTTGCTTATTTTCGGCATTATAGGATACGCTATACTCGCGCCTACTTTGAGCAGTTATATGAGCGATCTCAAAGATCTTGAAATAGGAAAGACTGTAAAAGATTACCTTACGTCGATTTTCGGCGGTTCGGAGACTGAAGACGGAATTGAGCACGGCATGACGGTGGAGTATCAAAATCTTGTCAATTCAATGAAGCAAATAGGAGAAGTTACCAAATCGCATTTAGGCGCTATCTGGGGCGGTATAATCGCGATCGTGATTTTGCTTTTCCTATTTACGGTATATTTTTATATGTGTATGTATACGGTTACCGACACGCTGCATACGTTTATGTCTTCTGACAGCGAATACGGATTCACGTCCAACTTTATCGCCAACGTGGGCAAGTCTTTGAAATTTTCGCTTGCGTACGTCGGTATGTATATTCTTTGGATAATAATTATTTTCGGACTGTGTGTCGGACTGGGATTTTTGGTAGGCGCGTGGAATAATTTCTTTGGACTTGTCGTCGCGTACTTTACCGCAATTCTTGCGTTGGCAATAAGACGGTCGTTGTTTGCGGGATGGATGCCCGCTTACGTAGTATCGGATATGACGGTAAACGAAAGTTTGGTTGCAAACTTCAAAATGGCAAGCAAGACTTTCAAAGATACTCTCGGAGTATATTTTGTGATTTATCTTGCGTCGTTGTTGCTGTCGTTGTCGGTCGGAGTGCTTACTCTCGGATTTGGACTGTTTATTGTTGTAGGCGTAACAAACGTTCTTTCGCAGGCTTACGATATGGTAACTTATTATCATTATTGCGGAAAGAAATATTACAGAGATTCTCAACACGTCGTTGATCCTAAACAAAAATATAAAGATGCAGTCAGATAGTTTGTTAGCGATAATGGCGAGATAGACAATAGTAATTAATAATCAAAAACGGCAAACGATAATCGTTTGCCGTTTTTTGAGTACACAACCGAGAGCAATTCTGAACCCGCTTTGTAGCAGGTGGGTATCCTGTGAAAATCTTTTGTAATCCTTCAACCGCTGTTGCGGTAAGGCGCGCCAGCCAACTCCCAACTCCGGATTCCCTATTCAAGAGTGCGGTACAATGTGCATCTCGTTTGTGTATCTCTATTATACAATATGAATATAGCAAAATCAATACCTAATTTAGATTTTTCTATTCCAAATAAAGTAAAATATTTGTTAATGCAAATATTTTCTAGGTATGCGTCGATTAGATGCGAAAATAATTAGAAATATCTTGTTAATGCGGCTTTTTTGCGTTATGAGCGGAATAACAATTTCTTTTTTCAAAACAAAACAAAAAGGTTTGTAATTTACCTTTATATATGTTATACTCAAATATATTAAACTGTAAAGAGGCGGATATGAGCAGAACAACGTTAAAAGAACTTGCAAAGGATTTTGAAAAATACGCGGATAAGCAAGTAGAAGTAAGCGGTTGGGTAAGAACAATAAGGGACAGTAAAAACTTTGCGTTTATCGAACTCAACGACGGCACTTTCTTTAAGTCCACGCAGATCATCGCGGACGCTTGTCTTGAAAACTATAAGACTGTCGTATCTCAAAACGTCGGCGCAGGTATCAGCGTACTGGGCAAAGTCGTAGTTACGCCGGATATGAAACAGCCGTACGAAATAAAGGCGGAAAAGATAGTAATCGAAGCGACTTCCACGCCTTCGTATCCTTTGCAGAAAAAAAGACATACTATGGAGTA
>JAIEEW010000123.1 GCA_029067255.1 Clostridia bacterium
TTATCATCGAGTGAGATATTTGAAGTTGGGTATGCTTATAAAGCATATTGAGTACGACTTGCGGATTTGCGTCTTTCTTGACGTCAACGACGATTCTCATACCTTCTTTATCCGAAAGTTCGTGAATATCGGAAATACCTTCAATTCTCTTTTGTTTTACAAGATCCGCCATGTTTTCGATAAGTTTGGCTTTATTGACCTGATAAGGAATTTCCGTTATCGTAATCTTGGACTTGCCGTTGTTGTTTTCTTCTATTTCCGCTTTTGCGCGAATGATACAGTTACCGCGGCCGGTGCGGTATGCTTTCTTTATTCCGCCGCCGCCCATGATATACGCTCCGGTAGGATAGTCAGGCGCAGGGATAATATCCATAAGCGCGTCGATATCCAACTCGGGATTTTCCAAAAGCGCTATCGTTCCGTCAATAACTTCGCCGAGATTGTGCGGCGGAATAGACGTCGCCATACCTACCGCTATACCGTCCGAACCGTTGACAAGCAAGTTGGGATATCTCGACGGAAGTACGACCGGCTGCTCTCTGGTATCGTCGAAGTTGGGATAGAAATCAACAGTCTTTTTGTCAATACCCCTGATCATTTCGTCTGCAATCTTGCTAAGTCTTGCTTCCGTATAACGGTAAGCCGCCGCAGGGTCGCCGTCGACCGAACCGAAGTTTCCGTGTCCGTCTACAAGCGTACATCTTATAGAGAAATCCTGCGCAAGTCTGACCAACGCGTCATATACGGACGAGTCGCCGTGCGGGTGATATTTACCGAGAACGTCTCCGACGATAAGCGCGCACTTTCTGTACGGCTTGTCGGAAGTAAGTCCCAACTCGTTCATAGCGTAAAGAATTCTTCTGTGAACGGGTTTCAATCCGTCTCTGACGTCAGGGATCGCTCTAGATACGTTTACCGCCATTGCGTACGCGATAAACGAAGTTTTCATTTCTTTTACAGCATCGACTTCAACCACGTTGGTCTTGTCTAGCATTTCGAATATATCTTTCTTATCTTCCATTTATCTTCTCTCCTATCACACGTCAAGGTCTTTGACAAGGTTGGCGTTCTCTTCGATAAAGGTACGGCGTTTTTCAGGTTCGTCGCCCATAAGTACCGTGAATATCTCGTCCGCTTCTTCCGCGTCTTTGAGATTAACTCTCAAAAGAGTACGCTTTTCGGGATCCATGGTCGTGTCCCACAACTGTTCCGCGTCCATCTCGCCCAAACCTTTGTATCTTTGAATTTCCGCTTTTCTGCCTATGCTGACAAGGAATGCTTCCAACGACTCGTCGTCGTAGAAATAATTCTCTTTCTTGCTGCCTTTCTGAACTACCTTATAAAGCGGCGGCTGCGCTATATAAACGTGTCCTTGCTCTACGATAGGTTTCATAAAACGGTAGAAGAACGTAAGCAAAAGTATTCTGATATGGCTGCCGTCTACGTCGGCATCGGTCATACAAATGATTCTGTCGTATTTGAGTTTGTTGACGTCGCAATCTTCGTTGATACCGCAACCGAAAGTAGTGATCATATTTTTGATTTCTTCGCTTTCCAAAACCCTGTTAAGTCTTGCCTTCTCAACGTTGAGAATCTTACCTCTCAACGGAAGTATCGCCTGAAAACGCCTGTCTCTGCCTTGCTTTGCCGTACCGCCCGCGCTGTCTCCTTCTACGAGATAGATCTCGCACTTTCTCGGGTCTTTGTCCGAACAGTCTGCAAGTTTGCCCGGCAACGTCGTGGATTCGAGTACGGATTTTCTTCTGGTAAGATCTCTTGCGTTTCTCGCCGCGTCTCTCGCCTTTTTAGCGTTGACGGCTTTGAGTATGAGTTCCTTTGCTTCCTTTGGGTTTTCTTCAAGGAATTCGCCAAATTTCTCGCTGAATACCTTAGATACTACTCCGCGCATAAAACTGTTGCCCAACTTAGTCTTCGTCTGACCTTCAAACTGCGGATCGATAAGTTTTACGCTGACAATAGCGACCAAACCTTCGCGGCAGTCGTCGCCCGAAAGTTTTTCTTCGTTTTTCAAAAGTTTGAGCGAAGTTCCATAATCGTTGAAAAGTTTTGTCAACACCGACTTGAATCCGTCCAAATGAGTACCGCCTTCGTGCGTGTTGATATTGTTGGCGTAACTGTAAATGTTTTCGCTGTAAGAATCGTTGTACTGCATAGCGATCTCGACTTGATAATCGTCGGTCGCAGAATAGATATACAATGGCTTTTCAAGCACGCCTTTGTCTTTGTTGAGTACGTCGACGTATTCGACGATACCGCCTTCGTAATGGAATTCTATCTCGTTTTCTTTCAAAGGTCTGCTGTCTTTGAGAAGTATCCTAAGTCCTTTGTTGAGAAAAGCGAGTTCCTGTATACGGTGTTTAAGGGTATCAAAATCAAAATCCGTCGTTTCGAAAATATCAGGGTCGGGATAAAAAGTGATTTTCGTGCCCCTTCTCGTCGTGCTGCCCACTACCGCCAAAGGTCTTTGAGCCACGCCCCTGTTGAAAGACATCTTGAAAAGTTTGCCGTCTTGCGCTACTTCGACGTCCAGCCACTCGGAAAGCGCGTTTACGCACGATACGCCTACGCCGTGCAGACCGCCCGAGAATTTATATCCGCCGCCGCCGAACTTACCGCCTGCGTGCAATTTGGTAAGTACGACTTCTACCGCCGACTTCCCTTCTTTTTCTATTATACCGGTCGGGATACCGCGTCCGTTGTCCGTAACGCTTACGGAACCGTCCTGCATTATCTCAACTATAACCTTGTCGCAATAACCCGCCATTGCTTCGTCTATGGAGTTGTCTACAACCTCGTAAACGAGATGGTGCAATCCCCTTTCGTCCGTCGAACCGATGTACATACCCGGACGTTTTCTGACAGGTTCCAAACCTTCAAGGACCTGAATGTGTTCCTGAGTGTAATTGTTCTTTTCGATATCGCTCATTATTACCTCCGTGAGATTATTTTCAACCCTGCGTTTCTCGTGCGTGCGTATACGCACGCACACGCAAGATTATAATATTATAATAAAATTATTATATCATATTATTGTAGCCAAAGACAAATCTTTTTTACAATTATTTTGATTTACAAAAAAGAAAGCAAATACGGTCGAAATTTATAAACGCCGTAATAGAAAATTTCTTGCGAAATAAAAAACTGCCATTTTGGCAGTTTAGTTTATTTAATGACTTGCCATTTTGGCATATTTATATAAAGAATTGTATGCCAAAACGCTAAAAACAATATATTATCCAACTATTTTATCAGCATATGCCATAATTGCCGATATTTATACAGGTTTTATTTCCCTTTCTCAACATATATCTTAACATATCCGCCGCGCCGCCCAACGAACTGTTTACGTAAGCGATCAAAACGTCGGCTTTATCTGCCATCCAAATGCATTTGGGTGAAAGCCTATACAGAGTGTGGACGTTTTCACATTCGGGATTTATAACTTCGTCAAATCCTTCAAAATTACTATTGTTTAGACTGTTGTCAAACAAATAAGGCGTAATGAATACCAGTTTTACGTTTTGGTTTATCTCCTTTTTATATTTTTCACAACACTCTCTCGCAATTTTATTAAAATCGCCATATACGCTTAAATAAAATACTATTTGCTTGCTCGTGTCTAAATTCTTTAACGTTTCAAACAACTTTTCTCTTACTACGTCTTTTATTTTAATTTTCATATGACCGCTAAATGTTACTATCATAAATATTTCTCCTTTGTTTGATATTTTAATTATAACATAAAATATATAAATTATCAACCATTAGGTTATTATAAGATAATCTTTTGATTGATATATTCTCAAATTGGTTGATTATAATATAAATGATAGGATAATATATGCTAGATTTATTAAATAACAAGGAAATATACGATAAAGTTGATAGATTGCGTCTGAAAAAGGGTTGGACGATATATGAACTTGCTAAAAAAGCAGGTATATCAGTGCAAACTCTTTATAATTGGCGTAATAGACTGTCTTCGCCATCCTTATCATTATTAGATGCAGTTTGCTTTGCTTTTAATATTACCGTAATCGACTTTTTACTTGACGAAGACGAATTGCTTACCCTGACAGAAGAGCAAAAAGAACTTATGCGATTGTGGAATACTCTATCGAGCGAGCAGAAAAAATCTATTTTGAGTCTTATGAAATCAATGTAATTAAACCGTATAATACTTATATATCAAAATAGCAAGCAGGCTGCTTGCTATTTTTTATATTACTTTCTCAAATTTTTATAAATTAAGTGTTTCTCGTAAATTATATACAATTTTACGAGAATAATCAATCTTTACGGGTATAGAAGGTGTTTTTTCCCTTTCCATGACGAATTATATCGCCGTTTTCGACGAGTTCGTTGAGAGATTTTTCAACAGAACTAGCGCTTAACGTAGGACAAAATTCCAAAACGTCCATCTTCTTAAACTTACCTATAAATTTTCGAATTGTCAATTTGACTTTTTCGGTAGCGGATATTTTATCGGAAATTAAATCTACTCTATTTTCAAAATCTCGATAACCTGCCAAAACAATACTCAAAAAGTATTTGATAAAAGGTTCGGGATCGTCTTCCGCTATATGCCAACCTATTTGACTTGCCGCCAAAGCGTCATAATACAGATCTTTGTTTTTCGCTATTTTATTTTCCAAAGAAATATACTTCCCAATTTGAAATCCGCTGCGATAAAGCAAAAGCGTTGTCAATAATCTTGACATCCTACCGTTGCCGTCAAGAAAAGGATGAATACATAAAAAATCATGTATAAATATCGGAATAAGAATCAAAGGATCTATATCCATATTTGCTAAAGCCTTATTATATTCTTCGCAAATTTTATCTATCGCCATAGGCGTTTCATGAGGGGCAAGCGGCGTAAAAACGGTAAAACTTTTTCCATTGCTATCAGTCGCGTTGATATAATTCTGTATATTCTTAAAATGTCCGCCTATCGCTTTTTTAGTGTTTTGCGCGTAGAGAATTTTATGTAATTGTAGAATATAATTCGACGTAATCGATATATACTCGAAATTCTCATGAACAACGTTTAACGCGTCTCTATAACCTGCAATTTCTTCTTCATCTCTATTCTTTGGAGTTGTCTTTTCATTTATTATCTGTTTTAATCTGGTATTTGTCGTATAAATACCTTCGATTGCATTAGACGCTTCTGCGCTTTGAATTTTTGCAATTTCTACAAGTCGGTCAAATTGTTCCGGCTTTTTAATTAAAAAGGCTTCTTGCTTTCCTTTCTCCTGATAAATTTGAGCGACATAATTAAGAATATCGGAACTCCATTTCTTGTTCTTCAAATTGCCATAATCAAAATTTCTCATAAGAAAACTCCTTTCTCGTAAATTATATACAATTTTACGAGAATAATCAATACATTATGAGAAAAAAGCCTTATTTTTCTAAAT
>JAIEEW010000124.1 GCA_029067255.1 Clostridia bacterium
ACGTATCCGTATCTACCGGACATTCGTCAAATAATTACGTTGCGGGAGCAGAAGCGGTTACGCCAGGACAGTATCTCAGTTACAAGAAACCCAACAAAAATGAATCGACAGGCAAATTTGAAATCAACGACGCTGGCGAATACGCTTATATCGTATTGAAAAATTATATTGACAGTAAGAACGGCGTAAGCGACGCAAATGAGTACGAAGTAAAAAATAATATTGATCTCAAAGGTTATGAAGTTGCTCAAATAGATACTTTTAAAGATAAGATCGACGGCAATTCGAAAACTTTGTCGAATATAGTAGTCGGCAACAAACAACTTACTGAAAACGGAGTTGTTGTAGTTAACGAGAGTGTAGGCGACGATAAATTTGACAGAAAGTATTCGATGTATATAAACGTAACTAAAGACGCGGAGATCAGAAACGCATTCTATATGGGGATCGGATTTGTGGGATATGAGAAAGAAGACGTTGAGAATAGCGTAAGAAATATTTACGTCGCTCCCATAGCGATAAATAACTACGGATATCTTGATAGAATTTTTGTTCAAAGCGATTCGTTAAACGCCGATAGCGCTTCTCTGTCGGGAATGGTAATAAATAACTTTGGCGGAATAAGCACTTCTCAGGTTTATGCGGAGTTGGCGGGCAGAACGGTTGCCGGTATTGCGATTTATAATAAATCGGCAAGCGCAGATACGGTTGCCGCCATAACGGACAGCGGCTTCTATGGAAGCGTAAGCGCTAACGTAGGCGAATTTATAGAAAGTCAACTTTCCTATATAGCAGGCGCGGGACTTGTTGCGGAAAATATCGGAAATACCGCAATAATTAGCAACTGCGAAGCGATAGGCTCGGTTACGGTTACGGCAACTGAACTTGACGCGCTGTATGCCGGCGGAGTTGTCGCGATAAACAGCGGTTCAATCAGTAGAACTTATAGCGGAGAGTATAAGCGTTCGGACGTTTCGGGTAGAAAGAACGTCATAGCAAACGGAAACAATTCTTATGCTGGCGGATTTGTAGCGTTTAACGATACCGACGGAGTTATTACGGACGCGTACGCTACAAACAGAGCGACGGCAAACAGATATGTCGGCGGTTTTGTCGGACTTAACAAAGGACGTATAGAAAGCGCTTACGCATTAGGCGGAACAACGCGCGGCGGAAATAACGGAGCGTTTGCCGGAGAAAATACCGGTACGATAGAAAAGGCTGCGGCTTACTCGTCCGATTCTTGGGCGCAGAGCGAAGAATATTTCACTCTCATCAGACAGGAAAGCCAGTTGGGCAGCATAATCGGAATTCTTTATCCCGACGAAGACAAGGTTATGACTTTGACTGAAAAAGAAGGATTCCGTTATCCGATATTTACAAGAAAGAACTATACTAAGGATTACGTTGTTGAAATGAGTCCTTCTCAGATCCCCGAAGTCGACGGAATCGCTATAATCGACGGAGAGATGAAAGATCTTGATATCGTTGAAGAAGATATTTGCGGCGACAGAAGTAAGAGAGGCAATAAGGTAGTAATTATATTGAATTACAAAGGTTCGTCTACTACAGTCGGCAACTATGTAAGACTCATATACGGTAGAGTAAGATAATCTATCATATCGAATATCTTAACGGACGGAGACAATTGTCATCCGTCCGTTTTTTTTGTAATGGGATCGTTTGGCAGACGGCAAGGAAAAGTCGGGGTTGACAATAAAACGTATCGTTGGTATACTTGTAATGTTGATAGGAGAAAAATATGAACGCAGAAGAAAGATTAGACAAGTATTTGTCAATAGTTCCCAACGCTGTGCAAAAGCGGGCGCAAAGGGAAAATTTTAACGTATTTTTTCATTACGGTCTAAACACTTTTACAGGGAAAGAGTGGGGCGACGGAAAAGTCGATCCCAAAGAATTCAATCCTACCGCGCAGGATACCGATCAGTGGATTAGAACGGCGAAAAACGCCGGCGCGTGTGGCGTAATTCTCACGTGTAAGCACCATGACGGCTTTTGTCTTTGGCAGACAGCGACTACTGATTACAGCGTAGCGTCATCGCCATACAAAGACGGTAAAGGCGACGTCGTGAGAGAAGTATCCGACAGTTGTAGAAAATATGGATTGAAATTCGGAATTTATTTATCTCCGTGGGATAGAAACCATCCTACCTACGGTCAGGGGGACGCGTACAACGACGTTTATTGCGCGCAACTTACGGAACTGCTTACGGGTTACGGCGAAGTTTTCTGCGTTTGGCTGGACGGCGCTTGCGGCTCGTATATGGACGGTAAACCCAAACAAATTTACGATTGGGCAAGATATTTTTCTCTAATAAGAGAACTCGCTCCAAACGCGTGTATTTCAAACTGCGGACCTGATATTCGTTGGG
>JAIEEW010000125.1 GCA_029067255.1 Clostridia bacterium
TTTGTCGTATTCGGAAATACCGCAAGACCTATCGCGCCCAAAATGTAGCAGGGAAGTCCCCAGCGGAAAGCAAATTGTTTGCCTTTGCTACTTTTGAGTTTCATATTCAAAGGATACGTTACCGCCGCCATGACCATCATAGGCGCGACTATAAACATAGAACTCATTTTCATTCCGAAAATGGTTATGTTAGGCACTACCGCCGTAACGTAATAAAGTACCAACGCGGATATGAAGTCGTAGCATCCGAACGCGGTTATGTACATTATTAGGTGATATCTGTACGATTTGTTTTTGAGCGGAGTTGCATAACTTTTGAATGAAAACTTACTCTTTTGAGTTTTGTCGTAAGGAATCCTTTCTTTACTGAAAATTCCGGCTAAGACAGTAGCCGCGCCGAAAATCACTCCGCAAAGTATCGCTACTATTAGAAAGAAACCCGTTTCGTTTAAAGAACCGAAAGCCGAAGTACTGTGGTTGATATAAGCGGTGTACGCTTCCGTTGCCGCGGCAGGTATTAGGTAAAACGCGCCCGACGCTAAAATAGAATATATGAGTTTGACAGAATTTGCTTTATTTCGTTCTTTGAAGTCGCCAGAAATTTCCGCGCTGAGCGAAGCGTAAGGAACTTGCGAAATCGTGTTGACCGTACAAAGCAGGAAATAACCTATGCAAGCGTAAGTTATTCTCAGTCCCGCGCTTTGAATATGTCTTGCCCATGGCATAAACATTATCGCAAACGCTACAGGTACGAGCGCTCCGCCGATAATTATCCACGGACGTCTGCGACCGAGTTTGCTCCGAGTGTTGTCTGAGATCACTCCCATGAGCGGGTCAGAGATTGCGTCCCATACTTTTGACACAACGATGATTATCGCCGCGTAAAGTTCCGCGTGCGGTATTCCCACAAGTATAAGGTTTGTAAGAAAAAAGGTCAGCACTACGCCTAGTAGCGCCGCGTAACCCCCGCCATAGATCTCGCCTGCGCCGTACGCGATCCGTTCGCCTTTTGTCATAGGTGGCGTCGCGTCGGTTTGCAAAATCTCATTGCTGCAATTTTCAATTTTTTCCGCCATAATTTTTCCCTTTCTATCTTATATAATACAATTATATTGCACTATATTAAACGATGTCAATAGGGGATTGAAATTTTAAGTTGGACAAAGCGTTATTTATATTAGATTGACAGATATTTTCGCTTTGTGATAAAATTCAAATTGTAAAAATCGTTAAAAATAAAATAATCGAAAGGGATCGTATGAACGGATACAAGATAATCGACGAAAAGACGTGGAAGAGAGCGACGCATTGCGCCGTGTTTATAAATTATCTCGAACCTATGTTTTGCGTAACTTTTGAGTTGGACGTAACGAAATTTTTGGATTATGTCAAAAGTAACCGTTATTCTTTTACTTTGTCAATGGTTTACGCCGTCGCCGCCTGCGCGAACGAGATTGAAGAATTCAGATACCGTTTTGTCGACGGCAAAGTCGTGTTATTTGATAGAATAGACACCGCGTTTACCTATCTAGATAAAGATAACGGACTTTTTAAGGTTGTCAACGTTCCTTTTTGCGATTCGTTGCATGAATACGTAGATTTGGCGAGTAAAACTGCAAAAGAGCAGAGAGAGTATTTTACAGGACCGCTTTCCAACGACGTTTTTCAGTTTTCGGCAATGCCGTGGGTGCCGTACACGCATATTTCTCATACCGTTTCGGGGAAGAAGGATTGCGCTACGCCGCTTTTCGACTGGGGCAAGTTCGTAGAAAAAGACGATAAAATTGTAATGCCGTTTTCCGTTCAGGCGCATCATTCTTTCGTTGACGGCGCGCATATAGGAAAACTGTACGAAAGCCTGCAGAATCATCTAAATAAAATTTGTTAACTATTAAGGAGTAAATAATGGACAATATAAAATCTTTTGAATTAGATCACGATTCAATGATCCCAGGCTTTTACTGTTTGGGCGAAGCCAACGGAGTATATACCTATGATATGAGATTTAAATTTCCAAACAAAGGGGATTATATATCGTACGCCGCTCTTCATTCGATAGAGCATCTGTTTGCGGTCGTTATCCGCAATAGCGAGATCAATGATAAAGTAGTGTATTTCGGACCTATTGGTTGCAGAACGGGATGTTACTTGCTTTTGTTCGGAATACGCGAAGAAGAAGCGAGAGAAATAACTATACAATGTCTGAAAAAATGTCTTGAACTGGATTACGTTCCCGGTACCAAACCAAAAGAGTGCGGTAATTATCGCGAACACGATTTGCAAGAAGCGCAAAAAGAAATAAAAGCCTATCTCAAAGTTTTGAAAAACGCGTAAATTTAATAATAAAAAAGTAGCGAATTCTAATTGAAATATCAAAACTAATGTGATATACTCATTATTGTCATACGGAAGCGTATCGAAGTGGTCATAACGGGCTTGACTCGAAATCAAGTAGCCGAGCAATCGGCTCGAGGGTTCGAATCCCTCCGCTTCCGCCACCACTAAGTAATTGCTAGTTGGCGATAATAAAATAAGAGCGAGTTATTCTCGCTCTTATTTTATTATCTGCTTTGGAGAAATTACTTTTCATAGTTACAGCATCGTGACACCGAAATTGTGACGCTCGCAGGCTCGCTATTCCGTCGCTACGCTCCTTGCGAATCTTTCCGCTTCCGCCGCCAAAACCTAAATTGAGTCTAGCAGTTTATTTTTGGGTGATATTTTTCTAATTATATAAAGCAGCCCCCCAGTCATAAT
>JAIEEW010000126.1 GCA_029067255.1 Clostridia bacterium
TAACTTTCGGATAAAGAATGTATGAGAATCGTCGTTGACGTCAATAAAGACGCAAATCCGCAAGTCGTACTCAATATGCTTTATAAGCATACCCAACTTCAAATATCTCACTCGATGATAATGCTTGCGCTTGTCGACGGCACGCCCAAGATTCTCAATCTCAAAGAGATGTTGGAAGAATACGTCAAGCATCAGAAGTCCGTTATTACGAGAAGAACGCAATTCGATCTCGATAAAGCGTTGGAGAGAGAGCATATATTGCTCGGTCTTGTAAAGGCATTGACGAATATTGACGAAGTCATCGAAACGATCAAAAAATCGCAAGACAGACAGTCGGCTATTGAGAATTTGTGTTCCAAATTCGAATTGAGCGAAAAGCAATCCGTAGCGATACTGGAAATGAGATTGCAAAGACTTACCGCTTTGGAAGTTGAGAAGATTCAAGAAGAACTTGCAGAACTTGAAAAACTAATATCCGATTTGAGAGATATTCTTGCAAATCCGCAAAGAGTAGTTGAGATTATTAAGACGGAACTTACCGAAATCAAGGATAAGTACAACGAACCCAGACGTTCGGAAATCACTTACGACTATTCAGATATAGATATTGAAGATCTTATTGAAGTAGAAGACGTTATATTGTCCATTACTCACAACGGTTATATCAAGCGTATGCCTGTTGACGAATACAAGGCGCAAAGACGCGGCGGCGTAGGCGTATCCGCTCATAAGACCAAAGAAGAAGACTTTGTCGAGAACGTTATCACGACGTCTACTCACGACAATATACTTTTCTTCTCCAACAAAGGTAAAGTATACCGCACGAAAGGCTATCAGATACCTGAAGCAAGCAAGGGCGCGAAGGGAAGAGCGATTATCAACCTTCTCAACTTAGAGCCCGGCGAAGTTATCAACGCTTACGTTCCCGTACCTAAGGAAAGCAAAGGCTATCTCATGATGGCGACAAAGCAAGGACTTATCAAGAAGACCACGCTTGACGAATTCGTACGCATAAACAACAACGGCAAGAAGGCTATCACTTTCGCAAGCGAAGATGACGAACTCATAAGCGTTCAACTCACTCGCGGCGACGAGCAGATAATCATGGCTTCCAGCGGCGGCAAGTGTATCAGATTCGCCGAAGAAGACGTCAGAGCGACGGGCAGAACGAGTATGGGCGTTAAATCCATACGTTTGGACAAAGGCGAAGTCGTAGTCGATATGGCTATCGTCAAGGAAGATTGCGAAGTGCTTACTATCACCGAAAACGGTTACGGTAAGCGTACCGATCTTGAAGAGTATCGCGTACAAGGCAGAGCGGGAAGCGGTATCAAAGTAGGCGTACTAAACGATAAGACGGGTAACGTAGTAAATCTCAAACTTGTCAATCCGTCAACCGATGACGTAATGATAATTGCCGACAACGGTATTATCATAAGAGTGAAAGCCGACGAAATCTCTAAGATAGGCAGAAATACTCAAGGCGTCAAAGTAATGAAGATGAAAGACGATAAAGCCAAAGTAGTAGCGTTTACGATCGTTCCGCATCAGGAAGAAGAAAACGTTGAAAATGCCGACGGCGAAAGTCAGGAGCAAGCGCAGCAAAGCGATCAACCGATAGAGAATCAGCCCGCTGAAACTCAATCGAACAGCGAAGAATAATTGTATTAAGCAATAATCGCAAATCTATCAAACATAAAACAATACGGCTGTCGCTAATGGCGACAGCCGTTGTTTTTGTTCCGACTAAACGCGGATTTCGCGTTTGGTCGGGAAAGATGTAGTCGAATTTAATTTTACATAAAATAATGGTTAAATATATTGCGCTTGATTGCATTGTTATTTTATAATTTTGTCAAAAATTAAAATAAGGACTAAAAAATATCTTCTTATTTCATAAAAATTAAAAAAACTGAAATAAGAATGGATTTTTTGTTGTTTTATTTCAAAAATTTTGGTACACTAAATATGCAGGTGATATTAGATATGAGAGCGGGACAGTATATTAACGTACCAAACAAAGGGTACAAAGCGTTTGAACCGACTAAGTTGCAGGATATGCAACTTAGTCTTGATACGGATATTTTGACAAAGGTCGGCGAAGCAAACAGACTTTTGGGTAAACTTGAAGGTGTGGCTTTGAATGTGCCTAATATTGATTTGTTTATAAGTTCGTATGTAAGAAAAGAAGCGTTGATGAGCAGTCAAATCGAAGGAACGCAAGCGTCTTTGATAGACATACTGGATCCCAACATTGACAGCAATGCAAATATGGATACGCTTGATGTCGTCAATTATACGAACGCTCTGAATTTTGCGGTCGAAACTATGAAATCGTATCCGCTTTGTAATTCACTTCTAAAAAGGACTCATGCTATATTACTTTCAAACACTAGGGGGCAGGAAAAAAGTCCGGGAGAATTTAGAAGAAGTCAAAATTGGATCGGCAGCAGCGGTTGCGATCTTAACAATGCAAGATACGTGCCGCCTACGCCTGAAAATATGACGGAAGCGATGAGCAACTTAGAGAAATTCATAAATATGGAAAACGACGTTTACGATCCTATAATTCAAGCGGCGTTGATACATTATCAATTTGAAACGATCCATCCGTTTTTAGACGGCAACGGAAGAATCGGTAGAATGTTGATAGCGTTGTATTTGATAGAAAAGAAAATTTTGACTTATCCTATATTATATATATCGTATTATCTCAAAAAAAACCGTATTGAATACTACGATAGGATGAGCGAAGTAAGAGCCAAAGGCAATTACGAGCAGTGGGTAAAATTCTTTTTGGACGCTGTAATAGCAAGTTGCAAAGATTGTCTACTGACAATACGGCAGATAAGCAATTTGAAGGATAAAAACTCAAAATTGTTAGGCAAAACGTCCAAATCATTGAGCGAAGTATTTAATTATATTTGCAAGAATCCCATTATAAGTATACAAAAGACTGCGCAAGAGTTGAAAATGTCATTCAATAGCGTTTCAACGGCGGTACAAAGACTTTGCGCATTGAATATTTTACACGAAAATTCGGCAAATAAGCGTAATCGAATTTTCAGTTACAGCGAATATCTTGACATACTCAAAAAGGATACCGAATAACAAACTATTTCAAAATCATGCGACCGGCAAATAAAAAAGTCCGCAACAAAGCGGACTTTTTGTATTGTCTTATTTTGCCTATTTGCCCAACAAAAACAGCGCGGCAAATACAAATATCGAAGTTAATACCACAAATCCGAGCGAGATACTTTGAAGTATAACTTGAACCGTTGTGTGTCTGTCGATATTACGCAGTCTTCTGAGATTTTCCGCTTTTACTTTCTGTTCCTGCTGTTCGGAATCGAGTTTTACGAGTTTATAATATTTATCCGAAGATTTGAAACCGGGTAGGGCGTTATCGATTTTGACGTAACCTTCCGGCAACGCCCCTACGCTTTTTAGTTTTTCTTCGCAAAGCGCTACTTCTTCTTCAGTGGCGGGGACAAGTCCTTGATTGAGATCGTCGCCAAATACGTTCATGAGTTTGTATTTATTTTTCATAATAGTCTCCTTTATTAAAGAGCGAGCGCCGCTGCGCCGAGTATTCCCGCGTCATTTTTCAGGCTTGCTGTTTTGATTTCAACTTTCGGATTGAATTTTGCGCCAAATCTATCTTCGTTGATAGCCTTTTGTATAGGATCGGTCAGATATTCCTTTTCATAACTTATACCGCCGCCGATGAGTATTGCGTCGGGGCAGAATATATTTACGAGATTTACCAGTCCGCTCGATATGTATCCGATATACGTATCTACGACGTTTTGTCCCGCCTTATCTCCCGCTTTCGCCGCAAGAAAAGCAGTTTTGCCGGACACTTTTCCTTCTTCTTTCGCGTACTTATGCATAAGCGAATCAGGGTTTTTATCCATAGCGATCTTAGTTTGTTTCATAAGCGCTGTGGCGGAAGCGTACGCTTCCCAACAGCCTTTGCGGCCGCAACTGCAAGGCTGCGCTTCGGGGGACAAATCTATTTGCATATGTCCGCCTTCCGTTCCAGCGCACTCTCTGCCTTCGAAGAGTTTTCCATCAATAATAAAGCCTGTGCCTACGCCTGTGCCCAGCGTAACGAAAATAACGTCGTTATAGCCTTTACCCGCGCCGAATACGTATTCGCCGAGCGCCGCGCAGTTGGCGTCGTTGTTTATAAATACCGGTACGTCGAAGTAGCGTTTGAGTTCCGCCACGACGGGAACTCTTTCAAGAGAAATGTTGTTGCTGTATCTGATGATACCGTTTTTGGAGTCGATTGACCCCGGTTGACCGATACCTATTCCTTTTACTTCGCTCAAGGAGATTTTTGCGCCTTCGAGTACAGCGTCGACGACTTTGCGAATATCTTCGCTGATGCTGTAATCCGCAGTATATTTTTCAGTGGTCGGAATAGCGGTCTTGTACACTATTTTTCCGTCAGTCGTAACGGCTCCGCCTTTGATGCTCATTCCGCCTACGTCGATTCCTATCAGATACATAATTTTTCCTCTTTATCAGTGTTATTTTACGCCTTTTTTCAAGCCTAATTCATTATATATTATTTTATAAATATTTTCAAGTCCTTTTTGAAAAATACAACTTGTTCGTTTTAAGGTATTTTTCTATATCCCGACCTATACGTGGAATTTTTTCTTGAATTCGGAAATAAGAGTTCTTCTTCCCAAAATTCCGCAGAAGATAATTCCCATCGAAGACAGGCAGGCGCATATTATCGACATGACCGGATTTTTTACAACCTTGCAAGCGAACAGTATCACGGGTATGAATCCCAGCGCGGATACCGCAAGCGCGTCGATTATTACGCTGTGCCATTTGTGGAAAGCGATTGCGGTATAGATGCCGACGACCAAAGTCGAAACCGTTAGTATCACAGGCAACCCCAAATCCCACACCCAGTTGTCTATATAATGAGATATTTGATCCTTGACAAGATAGTTTAGGGCGATCAGTATCGCGAATATCGCTATCGCTTGCCAAAATATTTTTATGCCGATACTGTTGTTGGAAAGTATCGTGTGTTTTGTCAGAATAAGTCCGTACACAAGAACCGCGCCGACAAATGAAAACCAGTATATCGTCGGAGTAAGCCTGAGATTGATCGCCACGCAAATTATAAATATTGCCAACGCAATGCTCAAATAGATGCTGGCGGGGGATAGAAGTTTTTTCTTTACGGGTATTTTTTCGCGTTTTTTTGCAGGATAAGCCAAAGGCATATCTTCAATTTGCTCGGCGGGTAAGTCTACTTTGGGATCGAGATGTAACTTCTCATGGCATAGCGGACATATCTTGCTTTTACATATTATTTCTATATTGCAGTACTTACAACGCATTGTCCACCTCCCAAAAGTTTGACGTTACGCAAAGATCGAGCCCGTCTTCCGTCAAATACTTTGCAAACCGTTTTTCAATATCCGTGTCGGTTATTCGTCGTGAAAAAGTGATACACAACTTGCCGTTGCAAGATATTATCGCCAGCGAAAGCGGCGTAGTCGTGTTGGACGAAATAGAAAAACAAACGCTGTCGACGTACTCTTTCATGCTGTCGGGAATGTCCAAAACGCCAAAGTTGGACAGCGTCGCAGTCTTTTTTGTCTTGCCGAAAAACATATTTGATATATTGAAGAAAAACCTTTTCAAAAACAGCGGTATGAATCTTACAAGGAAAAACTTTTCCGCCCATACGGTAGTGGATATTTTGTCTTTGAGATAGGCTTTGTCGGTATCGCGTTTGAGATTTTCGTGCATTATTTCAATAAGCCTATCGACGTTCATATCGGAATAAGGGTTTGCGCCAATTCGCGAGAAAAGCGAAAAGTTGCGAAGCGTCTTAGACGGGAATATTTTACGCAGATTTATCGGTACGAAAAGTTGAATATCGTTGGCGTTTTCCAGTTTGTCTTTTATTTGACTCTCAAATATGGACATCATAAACACCGCTCCCAAATATTCGGTTACGGTACACTTTTTTTCATGGCAAAGATCCAACATTTGCTTCGCGTCGCAGTACATGTGGATAAGTCCGTTGCCGGCGTTGTTGAATAATATACCGTCAATATGGTACGCTTTTTTGCCTTGCAATTCCTTGACTTTGAGTTTTTTAAGCGAAACCTTTTTGTAGTTGGCAAGAAAAGAATCTTCAAGTTCTTCCGTCGAAACGGGAGAGCCTACAGTCATTATCTTTTGATCTGAATATACTTCTTTGCCCGCAAGATTGAGATAGGTATATACAAGGCTTTTCACGAATTCCGACGCGCCTGTCGCGTCGCAGATTGCGTGGAAGAAATCGCATACTATCGCGTTTTGAAAATAACTTACGCGGAAGCAATAACCGTTGCAGTTTTTGTCCGTGATCTTCTTTATGGAAATTTGATCGAGCGGGTATACTTTTGTCTTTGCGGAATTGTGGTCGAAATAATACCAAAACGCGCCTTTCATAAGACGTACCTGAAAGCCGGGGAATCTGCCTATCGTCATCGCCAAAGCGTTGTGCAAAATCTCCGCGTCTATCTCTTCTTTGAGATTTACGCTCAATCGGAAAATATTTTGATTTTTTTTGCTGACAAGCATGGGATAAATCTTTGCGGAATTGTCCAACTTGCTCCACGTTTCAAGTGATTTTGCCATATTATAAATTGTATTCTTTTTGCTCCGAGATATTCGTTCAAATAATTAGTCTGCGTTCGGCGACGTTTCCGATCGAGAAGTTTTTTGTCCGACCACTGATATTATAGCATAGACTCTATCCGCTATGCAAGGCAAGTTACGATAAAGCGTATTATATTACAAAATTATTACGCACGCGTCGCAAAGTATCGGAAAAAAGTACAAATTTCTTTAATTTTGCCGACATTAAAATTGCTTCGTCGCTATATATTTAGTTGTATGAAGATATACGAATTGATTTTTATATTTCTCATCGGCGCGGCGCTGGGAGTGATAGTAAGATATGTCGCTGGGTATCGCAGACGTCATATTCCTTACGCCACGCTCAACGTACTTTTGGGCGGCGCGGCGTGCATAACGAGTTGCGCGCTTTACGGAAGCGACTTTTTCGAAATATTTTTGAGCGGAGTAGGCGGCGTGATAGGCAATTTAGCGTATATTGCGGTAAAATTGATTTCCGCGCTGACGGCGTAGTATTTTATTCCAACCGTATGTTTAATTCTACGATAACTAATAAAAAATCGGCGTCGCCGCCGATCGTTTTTATGTTTTTGAGCGTCAAGACGCAAATCCGTTTATGAATTCGCGGAATACGCCGCCTTCTTTCGCTATCGCTTCCATGAACTTATTGAAAAGGTTGTTTGTAACAAGCCAGTTGGCAAACGGGTCCTTTTGCGAATCGGCAATCACAGGTTGCATGAAATCCGCTCCCGAAGAAATTTTTATCACGTATCCTACCAAAATAAGTACGGAAAAACCTATGCACACGTACAGTACCGCGCCCAAAAATCTGTTTGCTCCGCTGAGTAGAGATTTGGATACGGATTTATGGACAATAAGGGTTATCAATCCAAATACAAGACAGCAGACGATCAGTATTATTATCGCGCTTATACCCGAAACTACCGCCGCCGGAATGTTCTTTTGCGCTACGAAATTCGTCGAGTAGAACTGCTTTGCGAGATATGGAGTAAGAAGTACCGTGAGCATACAGGTTCCTATTACCGAAATAAGTCTCAACAGCGCGCGGACAAATCCCCTTACCAAACCGTTGATAAGGCATAGCGCCAAAACTATTATCGAACATATTGTTAAATACGACATATTTTCTCCGTCGCTCCGTTTTACGCTTCGTCGTATAATTTATTTTTACTTTCAATATAAATTATACGTTTTTCTTATCGTTTATGAGCGTTGACTATTTCTAATTATATAGAAAAACGCGTATTTTGTCAAACGTTCGGCGATACAAGGTATTCGCTTGCGAACAACGCGGATTTTTTATTGCGATCAGCAAATTCCAAATTATCATTTAGTTGCAACTTGAAAATGAAAAAGCGGCTTGAATATGCGTATATACGCGTATTTTAGACGTTTGCGATACGCTTTTTCTTTTTGTCTTTGAGATAATTGTTATCAACGCGCAAACAAGAGCCGTTTTGCAGGTATAAAATTTTGCTCGCTGGAAAAAATTACCATTATGAAAAACTTAGTATTTTTATGTATAGGAACAACAAAGATTATCGGCGACAGCATAGGTCCAAAAGTGGGCGACAAACTTAGAAATCGGGACGTTGACGCGTACGTTTACGGCAACACGTTAAGACAGGTTACCGCTATAAACGTCGACGATTACGTCAGAATGATAAAGGCCAGACACGCAAACGATTTGATTATCGTCATTGATTCCGCGCTCGGAAAACTTGCCGACGTGGGCAGCGTCAAGGTTACCAAAAACGGTATAAAACCGGGCGGCGCTTTCAATAAAGGCAAGGAAAGAATAGGGGATATCGGTATACTTGCCGTAGTAGGCGACGCCGATTCCGACAGAATGACGGAACTCAAAACTCGCGACGAAAAATTTATAGACAATTTGGTAGACAAAGTAGTGGAATTTGCCAACGGATATATGCTTTCTCTCGCCTAAAATTCACCTTTTACCGCCTATTAACCAAATCTTTACAAAAGTTGTATAAAGGATTATTGACTATTTCTTTTGTAATAAGTTATAATAATTAAGGCAAATTATCAATATAATGGATACGGCGAGTTATTTGCCGTGTGGAGGAAAAAGTGAACAAAAAAGCAATGATAGGCAGATATCTCGTGCTTGCTTTGAGTGTGGTACTGATTATAGTGCTGATATATTTTATGTTTTTCAACAGCAAACCCAAAGAGATTTCGTACAGCAACGACGTCGACGGGGATAATCAGGGACTAGTTCAGAGAATAGAGTCGGGAAACGTCAAAGCGTTGTATATCGAATCCTATAAAGTCTACGCGCTTACGGGCGAACCCACCCAACGCGAAGTAGAAGCGTTTTATAAAAATCCGACTAAAAAAGCGACCTATTGCGCAACGATAGATTACCGTACGAATTTCAACGAAGATCTCAAAAACTTTAACTATGCAGAGGGCGTAAGCATTCCGCAGTACGTTTTCAACGACCCAAATTCGGGAGTAAATATCAGTTCGTTGATTTTCCCGATACTTGCGCTTATACTCTGCGCGGTAGTGGTGTTTATAATATTCAGACAGAATGCGGGGGCCAACCGTCAAGCGCTTGATTTCGGCAAGACCAAAGCAAGACTTAATATGAACGTCAACGTGCGTTTTACCGACGTTGCGGGCGCGGAAGAAGAAAAAGAAGAGTTGCAAGAAATCGTAGAGTTTCTTAAAGATCCCAACAAGTTTTTGCAACTCGGCGCGAGAATTCCCAAAGGCGTGTTGCTCGTAGGACCGCCGGGAACGGGTAAGACGTTGTTTGCAAAAGCGGTAGCGGGCGAATCCAACGTACCTTTCTTCTCAATAAGCGGTAGCGACTTTGTTGAAATGTTCGTAGGTACCGGCGCGGCTAGAGTAAGAGATTTGTTCAATCAGGCAAAGAAGAACATGCCTTGTATCATATTTATTGACGAAATCGACGCGGTCGGCAGACAGAGAGGTTCGGGTTTAGGCGGCGGACACGACGAAAGAGAACAGACTCTTAACCAACTTCTTGTACAAATGGACGGCTTTGAAAAGAACGACGGCATAATTATTATGGCGGCTACCAACAGAGCGGATATACTCGATCCCGCGTTGTTAAGACCGGGCAGATTCGATAGACAGATCTACGTCAACGTTCCAGACGTAAAAGGCAGAGAAGAAATACTCAAAGTACACGCGAGAAATAAGAAACTTGCCGATGACGTATCTTTCAAAATTCTTGCGAGAATGACGAGCGGTTTCAGCGGCGCAGATCTTGAAAATCTTCTCAACGAATCGGCTATACTTGCGGCGAGAGCCAACAGGAAAGTTATTATTATGGAAGATATCTTAGAAGGTATCAACAAGGTTATCGCAGGACCGCAGAAAAAGAGCAGGATAGTTACCGACAGCGACAAGAGAATTACCGCTTACCACGAGTCGGGACACGCGATTATAGGCAAGTTGCTTGAAAACTGCGACGATGTGCAAGAAGTCAGCATTATACCCAGAGGTATGGCGGCTGGATACACGCTTACCCGTCCCGAAAACGACGACAGTCATATTACCAAAAACAAACTTATTGATATGGTTACTATGATGCTCGGCGGCAGAGCGGCTGAAGAGATAGTGATAAAAGACATTTCGACGGGCGCGTCCAACGATATCGAAAGAGCAAGCAATATCGCAAAGAAAATGGTTACGCAATGGGGGATGTCAAAGGCTATCGGCAATATGTATCTCGGCGGCGATAAGGAAGTATTTTTGGGCAGAGATTACGGTACTACCCATTCTTACAGCGACCAACTCGGCGGAGTGATAGACAACGAAATCAAAATGATTTTGGACGGATGTTATAAAAAAGCGTTGGAAATCTTGCAGGAAAACCGCGCGATTATGGATAACATGGTAAAAGTGCTTTTCGAAAAGGAAACGATTTATACCGAAGAAGTAAATATGCTCTTTGCGGGCAAGACAGCGGACGAAGTCATAGCCTATATTGACGAAAAGCAAGCGAAGAAAGACAGTTATAAAAACAACGCGGAAGTCAAGATAAATATCGTAGACGAGAAACCGCCTTTCGCTTCGACTTCGCAGGCCGTTCCTTCTGAGAATACAGAAACTCAAAAAGAGACGGCGGATGAAGAAATAGCGATTGAAGAAAAGAAAGACGTCGAAGACAATTCATCCGAAAAAGAGTAAAAATATAATTGACTAATAACGACCGTCCGTAGTTTTGTACTGCGGACGGTTTGCTATTGCGGCGGAGCGGTTTCCAAACGCTTGCCATTTCTATTTATTATTGATATATTATAAAAGAAAACGCTATGGAGAAGAAATTCGTAAGACTATAAAAGGAGAGTATCTATTATGCAGGAACCGTACTGGTGGTACGTTTTGTTTGTGAAAGCGAATACGGAAAGCCGAGTTGTCAACGATATTTGCTCTTTTGCAAAAGCAAATAAGATACCTTGCGAAATCGAAGCGTTTGTTCCGCAGTCCGAGCGTTATTTTAGAAGCGCAAAAAGTAGAGAAGCAGGCAAGATATATTGCAAAAGACCGCTTTTTCCCGGGTATGTTTTTATTGAAACCAACTTGCCAACACATGAATTTATAGAGCATTTTGCTCAATATATTTATTCTTCCGCCGATATTATAAAATTACTCAGATACGGCAATTCCGACGAAATCGCGCTTTCCGAGCAGGAACGTTTGAGATTTGAGTATCTTTTCAAAGGCAAACGCTGTCTTGATCATTCCGAAGGATATATTGAAGGGGATAAGGTCGTAGTTACGTTCGGTCCGCTTATAGGACATGAAGGCAGTATAAAACATATCAATCGACATAACCGCAACGCAGTAGTCGAATTTGAAATGTTTGGAAAAGTTATGTCAGTCAAGGTCGCGCTTGAAATCGTATCTAAGGTTTAGGGTTCAGCGGGAATGGGAAAAGTAAAACGGCATCTTTTCCGCCAAATCAATACAATAAAAAGGTCCCAACGTACAGCAAGTACGGGGGACTTTTTCTTGTATTACCTTGACAAAAAATCTACCGCTTTCTTTTTTCACTTTTCCCATTATCCGTCAAACGGGTTTGGGGTGTTATTCTACTGATACCGCCAACTGACTTTTATTTAAGCGGATAGCCTGTCGGCATTAGACTAGATTCTTCGACAGGCTCAGAATGACGGTTTTCAAGGTGTT